>NZ_WUJP01000414.1 GCF_009806515.1 Geminicoccus flavidas
TTCTCGCGCAGCAATGCCCCGCCCAGACCCTTGATCAGGTCGAGCCGGCCCGGCACCACCTGATCCGCACCGTCGATGGTGAGATCGAGCCGGGGATGGCGGCCGAGATCGGTCAGACTGATCCCGCCCGCGCTCGCCTGCTCGGCGCTGCGGACCGAGGTCGGCACCGCCTCGATCCTGAGGCCTTCCTTGGCCACCCGTCGGATCAGGGCGGCGATCACGTAGGCGGCGGTCGAGCCGGTGCCCAGCCCCACCGTCATCCCGTCCTCGACCAGAGCTGCCGCCGCTGCCGCGGCCGCCCGCTTCTGGCCATCCACCTCCACCAGTTCACCGCCCATCGCCGGCCCCGGATCCCGCCGGCAGGCAACCTCCCTGCCCGCGCTGCGTTGATGGTAGTGCATTGCCGTGGCTAGAACAGCATCCCGACGGGTTTTCCCTTCGGCCCAAGAGTTCTCCCTTCAGGAAGTGGGATCGAGATGAGCGCGCAGCCTGGCGACCTGGACCGGCTCTGCATCGACACCATCCGCACGCTGGCGATGGATGCGGTGCAGAAGGCGAACTCCGGCCATCCCGGCACGCCCATGGCGCTGGCGCCGGTCGCCTACGAGCTCTGGCAGAACCATCTCAGCTTCGACCCGGCCGACCCGATCTGGCCGAACCGCGACCGGTTCGTGCTGTCGGTCGGGCATGCCTCGATGCTGCTCTACAGCCTGCTACACCTGACCAGGACCCGGGCGGTCGACAGCGACTACAACCAGACCGGCAGCGTGTCGGTTTCGCTGGAGGACATCCAGAACTTCCGCCAGCTCGACAGCAAATGCCCGGGCCACCCGGAATACCACCTGACCTCCGGCGTGGAGACCACTACCGGCCCGCTGGGCCAGGGGGTGGCCACCAGCGTCGGCATGGCCATGGCCGAGCGCTGGCTGGCCGCGCATTACAACCGGCCGGACTTCACGCTGTTCGACCACAAGGTCTACGCATTGGCCGGCGACGGCGATCTGATGGAGGGCGTGTGCGCCGAGGCGGCCTCGCTGGCCGGCCACCTCCGGCTGGCCAACCTCTGCTGGATCTACGACAGCAACCAGATCACCATCGAGGGCGGCACCAACCTCGCCTTCTCCGAGGATGTGGGCACCCGCTTTGCCGGCTATGGCTGGCATGTTGAGCAGATCGAGGACGCGAACGATCGCGCCGCCCTCGGCCGGGCCCTGACGGGCTTCCAGAGCCGCACCGACAAGCCCACCATGATCATCGTGAAGAGCGTGATCGGCTATGGCGCGCCGAAGAAGGCCGGCACCGCCGCCGCCCACGGCGAGCCGCTCGGTGCGGAGGAGATCAGGGGGGCGAAGCAGGCCTACGGCTGGCCGGAGGACGCGCAGTTCCTGGTGCCTGATGGCGTCTATGACCATTTCGCGAACGGCATCGGAGCGCGCGGCGGCAAGGCCAACGCAGCGTGGAAGGAGCTGTTCGAGCGTTACGCCCGGCAGTTCCCCGACGAGGCCCGCCAGGTCGACCAGATGCAGCGCCGCGAGCTGCCGGAAGGCTGGGACAAGGACATCCCGAGCTTCCCTGCGGACGCGAAGGGCATCGCCAGCCGCGATTCTTCCAGCCAGGTCCTGAACGCCCTGGCAAAGAACCTGCCCTGGCTGGTGGGCGGGGCTGCGGACCTGGCACCGTCGACCAAGACCCTGCTCAAGTTCGAGGGCGCCGGCTCGCTCCAGGCAGACCAGCCCGGCGGCCGCAACCTCCATTTCGGCATCCGCGAACATGCGATGGGCTCGGCCTGCAACGGCCTGGCCCTATCCAAGCTGCGTGCCTACGGCTCCACCTTCCTGATCTTCAGCGACTACATGAAGCCGGCGATCCGGCTCTCCGCGCTGATGGAGCTGCCGGTCGTCTGGATCTTCACTCACGATTCGATCGGCGTCGGCGAAGACGGCCCAACCCACCAGCCGATCGAGCAATTGCTCAGCCTGCGCTCGATCCCGGGCCTGATCACGCTGCGCCCGGCCGATGCCAACGAGGTCGCCGAGGCTTGGCGGGTGATCGCCAGGCTCCGGCACCAGCCGGCCTGCCTGGTCCTGTCGCGCCAGCCGCTGCCGACCTTCGACCGCGAACGCTTTCGCTCCGCGGAGGGTACCGCCCGTGGTGCCTACATCATGGCCGAGCCGGAGGATGGCAAGGCGGAGGTGATCCTGATCGGCACCGGCAGCGAGGTGCAGATCTGCATCGAGGCGCACGAGAAGCTGCGTGCCGAGGGCATTCGCAGCCGGGTAGTCTCCATGCCGAGCTGGGAACTGTTCGAGGAGCAGGACGGGACCTACCAGGACGAGGTGCTGCCCGCCTCGATTGAGGCGCGGGTGAGCGTCGAGCAGGCTTCAGTGATCGGCTGGGACCGCTATGCCGGACGCAAAGGCGCCAAGATCGGTATGCAGGAGTTCGGCGCATCCGCGCCGCTGAAGGCACTGCTGAGCCATTTCGGCTTCACCGCGGACAAGGTGGCCGCGGCCGCGAAAGAGCAGATCGCCCGCGTAGCGAACAGCGGCTGAGCGCCGGCACGGCTGCAGTGACGCGGGTGGAGGGACAGCGGACCCGGCACGAGGAGAGCGGCATGCAGCTCGGGATGGTCGGCCTTGGCCGGATGGGCGGTAACATCGTGCGGCGGCTGCTGCGCCACGGCCATGAGACGGTCGTGTTTGACATGGCACCGGTCACCGTCGACGCGCTGGTCGCCGAGGGTGCCAGCGGCAGCAACTCCGTGGAGGAGCTGATAGCCCAGCTCCGGCCGCCGCGCGCCGTCTGGACGATGCTGCCGGCCGGCAGGGTCACCGAGCGCATGATCACCCGCCTGGGCGAGCTGCTTGAGCCCGGTGATATCGTGATCGACGGCGGCAACAGCTTCTACAAGGACGACATCCGCCGGGCAGAGGCACTCGCATCCAAGGGCATCCGCTATGTCGACGTCGGCACCTCCGGCGGGGTCTGGGGCCTGGAGCGCGGCTACTGCATGATGATCGGCGGTGAGAAGGACGCCGTGGACCATTTGGACCCGATCTTCCAGGCACTGGCTCCCGGTCGAGGCGACATCCCCTCGACCCCCGGCCGCGACGACCTCGATCCGCATGCCGAGCAGGGCTATCTGCATACCGGCCCGGTCGGCTCCGGCCATTTCGTGAAGATGGTCCATAACGGCATCGAGTACGGCCTGATGCAGGCCTATGCCGAGGGCTTCGACGTGTTGCGCGGCAAGAACAGCGCCGAGCTGCCCGAGGAGGAACGCTACGAGCTGAACCTGGCGGACATTGCCGAGGTCTGGCGCCGCGGCAGCGTGATCACCTCCTGGCTGCTCGACCTGAGCGCCATGGCCTTGGCGAAGGAGCCGGACCTCGGCAGCTTCACCGGCGAGGTCGCGGATTCCGGCGAGGGCCGCTGGATGATCAATGCCGCCATCGAGGAGGCGGTCCCGGTCAACGTGCTGTCCGCCGCCCTGTTCGCCCGCTTCCGCTCGCGGGAGGAGAATACGTTCGGCGAGAAGCTGCTCTCCGCCATGCGGCTGGGCTTCGGCGGCCATGTGGAGCCGAAGCCGCGCTGAATCCTAGGTCAGACCTCCACCACCACGTACTCGCCCTCCACCGAGACCGGGAAGGTCTCGGCCTGGTAGGGCCCCTCCACCACCCGCGCCCCCGGCTCGACCGAGACCGCGTAGTTGCGCACCCGCATCTTCACCGGGTCGCAATAGGACTTGCCGGTCCGCAGGTCGAATTCCCAGCCATGCCAGGGGCAGCGGACGATCTCGCCTTGCCGGCTCAGGCTGTAGCGGCCCGGCCCGTCCGAGCCGACCAGGCTGGTCAGCTTGCCGGTGCACAGGCTGCCGCCCTCGTGCGGGCACTTGTCGTAAAGGGCGAAAAACTCGCCCTTCACATGGAAGATCGCGATCGGCCGGCCATTGATCTCGACCAGCTTGCGACCGCCGTCGGGGATCTCGGCGGCGGTCGCGACGACATGCTTGGCCATGCGTCAGAGGCGGAACAGCTTGCGCGCGTTTTCGGAGCAGATCGCCTTGGTCTGCTCCGGCGTCAGCCCGCGCGGTAGGGCCCGCGCCGGGTCGTCGAAGTCCCAGTGCGGATAGTCGGTGGCGAACAGGAGCCGGTCCATGCCTACCTGCTCCATCAGGTCGATGAGCTGCCGGGGGCTCTCCGGCTCGTCCATCGGCTGAGTGGTGATGTAGAGTTGCTCCTTCAGATACTCCGAGGGTGGGCGCTTGAGGTGCGGGACCTCGGCGCGCAGCCGGGCCCAGTGCTTGTCGAGCCGCCAGGACAGCGCTGCCAGCCAGCCGAAGCCGCCCTCGATGTTGATGAACTTCACGTTCGGGAAGCGCTCGAACACACCTTCCAGCACGAGGCTCGCGACCACCGACTGGCAGGCCGCCGAGTGGCCGGTCGTTTCCTCGAGATAGTAGGACGGCCAACCGGTGCCGCTCACCGGAAAGCCGCTATAGCCGAACACGTGCATCGCCACCGGCAGCCCGTGCCGCTCCGCCGCCTCGTAGATCGGCCAATAGCGCTTGCGCCCGAGCGGCTCGTTGGTGCGGGTCAGGAGCAGGACCTGGGAGAAGCTCTTGTCGCCGGCCCGCTTCTCGATCTCGGCCACCGAGGACTGCGCGTCTTCGTAGGAGACCAGGATCGAGGCCTTCAGCCGCTTGTCCTGGTGCGCCCAGGCATCGAGCTGCCAGTCGTTGACCGCACTCACCATTGCGGTGGTGAAATCCGGGTCCTGGTCGGCCTGGCCGCTCGGGTAGAGCGGCGACATCATGGCGTACTCGACGCCATAGGCATCCAGATAATGCTGCTGGGTGAAGGCCAGGTCGCTGCCCGGCTGGCTGCCGTCCGGGCCCCAGGCGTCCCGTCGTGCCGCCCGGGGTGCCGCCTTGGGATAAGGGTCGCCATTGACGAAGGCATGGCGCGGCCGGAGCCCGTAGGTCTCGATCCGCTCCCACCAGCGCCGGCTGAGATAGGGCTTCAGTTCATCGATCTTCTTCACCGTCGGGTGGAAGTCGCAGTCGATGATGCTCAGCCGCTGCGGCTTGGCCCGCACGGGGGCCGCGGGTGCCGCGGTCTCCGTCTGCGACCGATCAAGAACCTCGAGGGTCATATCGTGCCTCCCAGACGAGGATAGGTAGCGAGCGGGTTGTCGACCATGATCTTGCGCTGCAGCTCCTCCGAAAAGCCAGCAGGCATCAGGTCATCACCGTCGAACTGCCAATGAGGATAGTCCGACGAGTACAGGAGTAAATCTTCCGAGCCCAGATGATCGAGCGCGCGGGCTACTTCGACCGGATCCTGCGGCGCATCGAAGGGCTGCAGGGTCAGCCGGAAATGCTCCCGGACGATCTCGAGCGGTGAGCGGTCGACCCAGGGCACCTCGATGCGCAGGCCGCGCCAGCCCTTGGAAAACCGCCACAGGAAGGTCGGCAGCCAGGTCACCCCGGATTCGGCCAGCACCACCTTCAGCTTGGGGAACTTCTGGAACACGCCGTGGCTGATCAGGCTGGCGGTCTGCGCCTGGAATGCCTGAGTCTGCACCACGTAGTCTTCGACATGGTAGGTGGGCCAGCCCGAGGCGGTGACCGGGTGCCGGTACGCGCTGCCCAGGTGCACGCAGATCGGCAGGCCATGCTTCTCCGCGGCCCGGTAGATCGGCCAGTGGAAGCTCTTGCCCAGCGGCAGCTCGCCCATCACCAGGACCAGCACCGAGACGAAGCGCTTGTCGTGGGCCCAGCGCTCGATCTCGTCGACCGCCAGTTCCGGGTTCTGCACCGGCACCACGATCGAGGCGCGCAGCCGGGGCTCCTTGTCCAGCCACTTCGCCGCGATCCAACGGTTGACGGCGGTGGCGAACGCGGCCGCCATGTGCTCGTCGTTGATCATCTGCACGCCGTAGAGGCAGTTGCAGATCGCGATCGCCGGGTCCCAGCGGTCGAACAGCTCCTTCTGGATCCGCTCGACGCTCTCCGCCGCCCTGCCCTTCCCGTCGCGCCATTCCGGCCGGGCATTGATCGGCGCCATCAGGGGGAAGCTG
>NZ_WUJP01000415.1 GCF_009806515.1 Geminicoccus flavidas
CGGTTCTCGAACGTCTCGATGCCGCGGACGTCCACCATCTCCTGCCAGTAGGGGTCAAGATAAGGTACCAGTGCCTGGATGCTCGGCACGTTCGGATGGACGTCGCAGTCGATGGCCCCGCTGGCCCGCATCGATTTCTCCATGATCTCAGCCCTTCACCGCGCCGAATGCCAAGCCGCGCACCAGATGGCGCTGCAGCGCCATCATGAACAGCACGATCGGCAGCATGATCCCGATCGCCGCCGCGGCGGACAGCGACCAGTAGTTCAAGTCCTCCGCCCCATACTCGGCGATCGCCACGGGCAGGGTCTTGGTGTTCGGCCCGGTCAGCACCAGCGCGAACAGGAACTCGTTATAGGCCAGCAGCAGGCTGAACAGGGACGTGATCCACAGGCCCGGCCGCACGACCGGCAGGGCCACCTGGTAGAAAGCCTGCCACAGGTTGCATCCGTCGATCCTGGCCGCCTCGTCCAGCTCCAGCGGCACGTCCATGAAGAAGCTGCGCATCATCCAGATCGTAAAGGGCTGGTTGATCGCGACCAGCGCCATGATCATGGCCGGATAGGTGTCGATCAGGCTGAGCGACTGGGCCAGCACGAA
>NZ_WUJP01000416.1 GCF_009806515.1 Geminicoccus flavidas
GAACGGGATCGCCAGCAGGATGTGCGGGAACATCCGCATCGCGAGCAGGCCGAACAGGATGCCCCGCGAGCCGCTGCCCCGCATCCGGGACAGCGCGAAAGCGGCCATCGTCCCGATCGGCACCGAGATGCACACGACCGAGACGGCGATGATCGCGCTGTTGATCAGGAACTGCCAGAACTGCTTCTCGACCCAGACCTGGTAGTGGAACTCGAAGGTGGGCGTGAAGATCAGCTTGGGCGGCACTGAGAAGGCGTCCACCGGCAGCTTGATCGAGGTCATGAACGCCCAGATGATCGGGGTCAGGTTGACCACGGTGAAGGCGCACAGCGCCAGGAACAGGAGCGTCTGGGACGCGCGCGAGGGCCGCATCAGAAGGCCCCCTTGTCGCGGCGATAGAGCACCAGGATCAGCAACCCGATCGTGATCGCCGAGAGCAGCAGCGTGAGCACGCCCAATGCTGAGGCCTTGCCGATCTCGAGCAGCCGGAACGCCAGGGCATAGGTGTACATGGTTAGCGTCTCAGTGGCGGTGCCGGGTCCGCCCGCGGTCAGCACGTAGATCTGGTCGAAGAACCGGAAAGCATCCATGATCCGGATCGCCAGCACGAACAGGATGAGCGGCTTGATCGCCGGCAGCATGATCTTGGTGAGGATCGTCCAGTTGCCGGCCCCGTCCATCTGCGCGGATTCGATCTGGCTGCTGTCGACCGTGTTCAGGCCGGCATAGAGCACCAGGATCATGAAGGGCGTGAACTGCCAGGCATCGGCCAGGATCACGGTGAGCCGCGCCCAGCCGGGCGTGCCCAGCCAGTCCGGCGGGAAGATGTTGAAGCTCATGATGATGGCATCGAGCAGGCCCCAGCGCCCGGTGAAGATCCAGCGCAGGAACAGGGCCGCCACCACCGGCGTCACGATGTGCGGCAGGAACATCAGGAGGTTGAGGGGCTTCACCCCGAAGGTGAGCTTGTAGAGACCGAAGGCCACCGCCAGGCCCAGCACGAACTCGAGGCTGACGGCGCCGGCCACGATCAGCACGGTCTTGCCGATCGATCCCCAGAACCGCTCGTCGCCGAACAGCGCCACATAGTTGCCGAAGCCGATGAAGGTCGGCGGCTGACCGCCCAGGTAGTAGTTGAAGAAGCTCAGGTAGATCGCGTAGCCGAGCGGATAGAGCAGCACCAGCGAGATCACCAGCCCGCTCGGCACGAGGAAGAGCCAGAGGCCCCGTTGAGTCTGCATGTCGGATCGAATCTTCCGGATCGAGGACGTTCCAGGGTGCGATCAGCGGTAGTAGCCCCGGCTCTCCAGCAGTTGTTCGGTTTCCGTCGCCGCTGCGTCGAGCGCTGCCTTGACCTCCATCTCGCCGGCCACTGCCTGCAGGATGCGCCGGGTGATGAACTCACCAGCCTCGTAGAACTCCGGCAACGGCGGGGTCGGCACGGCGGTTTCCAGTGCGGCCAGGATGCCCGGATACTGGCGGAACTGCTTGGCGAGTTCCGGGTCGCGCAGGACCGAATCGCGCGGCGGCACCAGCATGGCCGCCCCCTCGCGCATGTTCGCGGCACTCGACGAGGTCGCGAGGATCTGGAACAGCAGCTCGGGGTCCTGCTTGGTGAAGGCGCTGATCGCGTAGCCATCGGTGGCGGTCCGGGTATGGCCGCCCGGCGCTGCCGCCCAGTCGATCAGGTCGACCACGCGCGACTTGGTTGGGTCGTCCATGGCCGCGGTGCGGCTGGCCCATTGCAGGCCCATCGCCGCCAGGTCCTGCTGCAGGGCCAGGGTGCATTCGTCGTTGGCGGCGGTCGCATAGCCACGCTGCGCGTAGGCGGTCACCTCTTTTAGCGCCTCGATCGCCTTGACACCATTCTCGCTGTTGAAGACCGGCCGCCAGTCCTGATCGAACCAGCCGTCGCCGATCGTGTTGAAGTACCAGTGCGCCTCGTTCATCGTCGCATCGATCGGCTTCAGGCACTTGATCGTGCCGGCCCGCATCGGCGTGTTGAACTCCTTCGCCAGCTCCACGTACTCGGCCATGGTGGCAGGCGGCTGCCGGCCCGCTTCCTCGAACAGGTCACGGCGGTAGAAGAACAGCATCACGTTGACGTTGTGGGGCACGCAGTAGAGCTTGCCCTCGTAGCGGTAGGGGGCCAGCACCCGTTCCGGGAAGTCGGCGAGGTCGAACTCGTCGCTGAACTTCGCCCACAGGTCGTCCAGCGGCATGAGCCAGCCGTTCTTGGCGTATTTGTGGACCGTGGTGTCGTTGGCATAGACGATGTCGAGCGTGTCGGCCTTGGACGACAGGCCGATCGTCGCCAGCTCGTTCGCCTTGTCGAACGGCATGAGCTGGGTGTTGACCTCTACGCCCTCGACGGCACCCCGCATCTTCTCGGCATAGAACTCCAGTGCCGGAAAGCGGTGGCTGATCATCTGGACGGGCGCCTGGGCGCGGGCGGTGCCGCCCACCAGCGCCGTGGCGGCCGCCGCACCGAGCGCCTGCATCGCCCGCCGACGGTCGAGATCGAATCCCGGCATCGTGCTTCCCTGATCGGTTCGTGAAGGCTGGAGCGCGCTCAGTTGTAGTAGCCGCGGCTCTTCAGGAGCTGTTCCGTTTCACTGGCAGCCGCATCCAGCGCTGCCTTCACTTCCATCTCGCCGGCCACCGCCTGCAGGACGCGCCGGGTGATGAACTCACCGGCCTCGTAGAACTCCGGCAGCGGCGGGAATGGCTGGGCGGTCTCCAATGCTGCCAGGATGCCTGGATAGTGCCGGAACTTCTTGGCGAACTCCGGATCGCGCAGCACCGATTCCCGGGGCGGCACCATCAGGGATGCCGCCTCGCGCTGGGTGGCGTCGTTAGACGAGGTCGCGATGATCCGGAACAGGAGGTCCGGATCCTGCTTGGTGAAGGCGGAAATCGCATAGCCATCGCCGGATAGCCTGGCATGGCCGCTGGGTGCCGCCGCCCAATCGATCATGCCGACCACCCGGGACTTCGCCGGATCGTCCATGGACGCCGCGCGGGTCGCCCATTGCAGGCCCATCACGCCGATGTCCTGCTGGTAGGCCAGCGCGCACTCGTCGTTCGCCGCGGTGGCGAAGCCGCGCTGGGCGTAGCCGGTGATCTCCTTGAGCGTCTCGATCGCGGCCACGCCCTTTTCGTTGTTGAAGACCGGCTTCCACTGATCGTCGAACCACCCGTCACCCAGCGCATTGATGAACCAGTGCGCCTCGTTCAGCCCAGCATCCACCGGCTTCAGGCAGTTCACCGAGCCGGCGCGCATTGGCGAGTTGAAGTATTCGGCGAGCTCCTGATACTCGGCGATCGTCTTGGGCGGCTGCTTGCCTTCCGCGTCGAACAGGTCCTTGCGGTAGAACAGCATCATCACGTTGACCGTGTGGGGCAGCACGTAGAGCTTGCCCTCGTAACGGTAGGGTGCCAGCCCGCTTTCCGGGAAGTCGCCGAGGTTGAACTCCGCCTTGTACTTCTCGAACAGGTCGTCGAGCGGCATGAGCCAGCCGTTCTTGGCGTACTTCTGCACCGTGCTGTCGCTGGCATAGACGATGTCCAGCGTGTCGGCCTTGGACGACAGCGCGATGGTCGCGAGCTCGTTGGCCTTGTCGAACGGCATGAGCTGGGTGTTGACCTCCACCCCGTCGACCGCCCCGCGCATCTTCTCGGCGAACAGCTCCAACGCCGGATAGCGGTGGCTGATCATCTGGACGGGTGCCTGGGCGCGCGCTCGCCGCGGGGTCAGGACCGACGCGGCAGCAACGGCGCCGAGCGAGCGCAGCGTCGTCCGCCGACTGAGGATCGGCTGGGTCATCTGGAGGCTCCCTGTTCGTGCGCTGCTCTCGCCGGCAGCGTGCACAGGGAGCCTCTTGTATGGTAGTTGGCTTGTCAAGCGCCGCAGCGGCGCATTGCTCAGACCTGGTAGAAGCTCAGCAGTTCCTCGCTGTTCACCACGTGGCAGTAGATCATGTTGATGATCTCCAGCTCGCGATCCTGCAAATCCATGGTGGCCGCGGCACAGCAGTCCTCGACCACCACCACGTTGAAGCTCTCGTCGGACAGGCTGCGCACCGTCGAGGACACGCACTGGTCGGTGAAGATCCCGGTCGCCACCACGTTCCTGATGCCCATGTTGGCGAGCAGGATGCGCAGATTGGTGCCGGTGAGCGCGCTGTCGGTGGTCTTCTCGACCACGATGTCGTCGCCTTCAGGCGCCAGCTCGTCGACGATCTGCCCCTCCTCCTCGTTGCGCGGCAGGAGCAGGTAGTTGAAGCCCGGCCGCTTCTGGCTGAGCGAGCGGTCGCGCCCGTCATTCTTCAGGCAGGCGATCCGGGCATAGATCACCTCGACGCCGCGCTCCCGGCTGTCCTGGATCAGCCGGCGGATGTTCGGGATCACCACCTCGTCCATGCGGCGGAAGAAGGGCTGCCAGGCCTCGTTCTCGGCCGGGTCCGGCTTCGGCTTGAGATAGGTCCTCTGCACGTCGATCACGAGCAGCGCCGTTTCCTTCGGGTCTAGGACGATGTCGTCCGGCTCGGGCGCATTCGCGTAGTAGAAGGAACGGTGGCGGGTCTTCCAGCTCATGGCGGGGCTCTCCTGGTAAAACGGCGCAGGATCAGCGGCCCGATCTCGGTGGCGGCGAACAGGCCGCCGGGCTGCAGGAACATCACGGCCATCATTGCCAGCGCCAGCACGATCTCGGTGACGCCCACGACCTGGTTGGCGAAGACACCCGACGCGTTCAGCGCGGTCTCCAGCGCGCGCAGGCCTTCGAACAGGAGGGAGATGAGGAAGGCGCCGATCACCGCACCGGTCACCGTGTTCATCCCGCCGATCACCAGCATGCCCAGGATCACGAAGGTTTCCTTCAGGTAGAAGGCCTTGGGCGAGAAGGAGGTGACGAAATGGCCCCAAAGCGCCCCGCCGATCCCGGCGATCAGCGCGCTCAGGATGAAGGCCCGCCAGCGCAGCGCCGGGATGCCGGCCCCCAGTGCTGCGGCCGCCCGCTCGTCGTCGCGGGACGCGCGCAGGAGCAGGCCGGTGCGCGACTCCTTGAACGCCAGCGCCACGACGATCACGACGGAGGCGATCGCGGCGGTGAGCGGCAGGGTGGTGGCCTTGGGCAGGCCGAACAGGGTGCGCGGCCCGTTGGTGACGGCACTCCAGTGCTGCAGGACGGTGTAGATCACCACCAGCAGGGCAAAGGAGGTGATCACCGCCGGCGCATCGGACAGGCGCATCAGCGGGTAGGCCACGAGCGCGGCGACCAGGGCAGCGACCACCCCGCCCAGCGCAATTCCGACCAGCGGCGTCACCTGGATCTGGGCCAGCACCCCGTACAGGTCGGGCAGCGCCATACCGCGCATCTGCACCGGGATGGTCAGCACGGCCGAAGCATACGCGCCGATCCCCATGAAGCCGACATGGGCAAACGACAAGATCCCGGAATTGCCGGTGAAGGTCTGCAGGCCCACCACCAGCACCAGGCTGATGGCGAGCGCCGTGGCGATCCGCTCGACCACCCGCGAGCCCACGAGCTGCGGGACCAGCACGAGCAGGGCGACCAGGCCCAGCAGGATGACGAGGGTCAGGATGTTGCCGGGTTTCACGAGCTTCAGGTCCGCTGGCCGGTGGCGGGACCGCGGATCAGGCCCTCGGGTCGCCAGAGCAGGATGAGGATGACGAGGGTGAAGGTGAAGGCGTCGCGGAACTGCAGGAGGTCCTGGGTCAAGAGGTAGTTCAGCGCCGTGTTGATGAAGGCCAGGAGGAAGCCGCCCAGCACTGCCCCCTGCAGGCTGCGCATCCCCCCGATCACGGTCGCGATGAACGCCACCAGCAGCGGCTCCAGGCCGACGCCCGGCGTGACCGAGCCGATCCGGCCGATCCAGAGCAGCGACACCACGCCCGCGAAGAAGCCGCTGATCGCAAAGGCGGTGGAGATGATCAGGTTGGCCGGCACGCCCAGCATCCGCGCCATGCGAAACTGGGTGGCGGCCGCACGCATCGCGATGCCCAGCACTGTGCGCTTCATGAGGAAGGCGAACAGCAGGAGCAGGCCGATTGAGGCCACGATGGTGATCAGGTTGCGCGCCGGGATCAGGATGCCGCCGAACGCCACGGTCTGCGAGAACAGGTCGGGCAGCGGCACGTTGCGTGGCCGGGGCGAGATGAACAGGAGCGCCGCATTCTGCAGGATGGTCGAGAACGCGAACGAGGTGATCAGCACCGCGGTCACCGATTTCGCCCGGACCGGGCGGAACGCAGCATACTCGGTGAGCACGCCGGTCACGACCGCGATCAAAACCGCCACGGCCGCCATGACTAGCCAGGGCAGGCCTGAGCCGTTCATCAGGAACAGGCCGTAGCCCGCTACCATGATCAGCTCGCCATAGGCGAAGTTCACGAGCTTCAGAATGCCGTAGACGATCACCAGGCCCAGCGCCATCAGCGCATAGGCGCCGCCCAGGCTGAGCACGTCGATGGTGAACTGGAGCAGGGTCTGCATGGGTCAGCCACCGAGATAGAGATGCTCGAGGTCGGAGGCCGCAGCGATCTCGGCGGCCCTGCCCTCGGCCGCAACCTTGCCCAGGCGCAGCACATAGGCCCGATCGGCCAACGCCAGCGCCTTGGACGCGTTCTGCTCGACCAGCAGGATGGTGAGCCTTTGCCGCTTCAGCTCGGCGATCATCGCGAAGATCTGGTCGACGACCGTCGGCGCCAGGCCCAGCGAGGGCTCGTCCAGCAGGAGGAGGCGCGGCCGGGACATCAGCGCCCGGGCGATCACCAGCATCTGCTGCTCGCCGCCGGAGAGCGTGCCGGCCGCCTGCTCCTGCCGCTCCTGGAGGCGCGGGAACAGGGCGAACATCCGCTGCCGGTCTTCCGCCACGCCGTCACGGTCACGCCGCCTGGCATATGCGCCGAGCAGCAGGTTCTCCGCGACCGTCAGGTCCGGGAACACGTCCCGGGTTTCCGGCACCATCGCGACACCCTGGCGCACTATGCGCTCCGGCGACCAGCCGGACACGTCCGTGCCGTCCAGCCGCACCGTGCCAGACGACTTCAGCGCCCCCGCGATCGCCAGCAGCGTCGAGGACTTGCCGGCACCGTTCGCCCCCAGGAGCGTGACCAATTCGCCCTCGCTCAAGCGCAGCGACACGCCGCGCACCGCATTGATGGCACCGTAGCTGACCTTCAGGTCGCTGACCTCAAGCATGCCCGGCCTCTGCCGCCGAGCCGAGATAAGCCTCGATCACCGCCGGATTGCGCCGCACGCTCTCGACATCACCCTCGGCGATGGTCCGCCCCGAGGCCAGCACATGGAGGCGATGGCACAGGCGCATGATCAGCGGCATGTCGTGGTCGATGATGAGCAGGCCCAGCTTCCGCTCCGCGGGCAGCCGGGACAGGAGCGACAGGAGCACCTCGGATTCACCCTCGTTCATGCCGGCCGCCGGCTCGTCCAGGATCAGGAAGGACGGTTCGGCCGCGAGTGCCCGGGCAATCTCGACCCGGCGCTTGTCGCCATAGCTGAGCGCCGCCGCCAGCGTCTCGGCCTGCCGGGCGAGACCGAACTCCGCCAGCAGTGCCCCCACCCTGCCCTGCGCCGCACGCCGGCCGAGCCCCTGGGCGAGTGCTGCCGCCTCGACATTCTCCGCCACGGTCAGATGGTCGAACAGCCGGACGATCTGGAAGGAGCGGGCGATGCCACGCCGCGCCACCTCATGGGGCCTGAGCCCGGAAAGCGACGCGCCGTCCACGCTCACCTCGCCCGCGGCCAGCGGAACCTGGCGGGTGATGGCGTTGACCAGCGTGGTCTTGCCCGAGCCGTTCGGCCCGATCAGCCCCACGATCTCGCCGCGGGCGAGTTCCAGGGTGACGCAGTCCAGCGCACGCAGCCCGGAGAATTCGACACGAACATCGCGCGCGCAAAGGCGCCCATCGGACATCGGA
>NZ_WUJP01000417.1 GCF_009806515.1 Geminicoccus flavidas
TGAACCTGCAAGGAGGAAGCGACAGGGGCGGACAGGCTGCTGTGTCCGCCCCCTCCTGGTGGCGGTCGATCAGGGTGCCGGCACGGTCTCCGGGCGGCGCCAGCCGACGAACGAGGTCTTGCCGCCGTTCAGCGCGATCACGGCCGCGGCCTTGTTCGGCATATGGCCTTCGTCGGCGGTGGTGTAGTCGAGCTCGCCGGTGAGCAGCTTGAACTGGCCCTCCTCCAGCGCCTGGGCGACCGCCGCACCATCGGTCGAGCCAGCGGCCTTCACCGCCTCCGCCAGCAGCATCACCGCGTCATAGCCCGTGGCGACGAACGAGGTGTCCGGCTCCTGGCCGTACATTTCCTTATAGAGCTTGAGGAAGTGCTGCATCTCCGGCCCGGCGTCCGGCCCGGCCCAGGTATGGGTCACGAAATACACGTCGTTGCCGAACTTCTCGCCGAGCGCCTGGTGCAGCGCCGGATCGTCATAGGCGTCGCCGCCCAGCACCGGCGCGTCATAGCCGACCTCGCGCAGTGCCCGGATGATGGTGCCAATGTCGGTGCCGTAGGAGGACAGGAAGATGACGTCCGGCTTCTCCGGCAGCGCCTGGAGGCGCGCGAGCTGCGCGGAGAAGTCGTTGTCGCCGTTGTTGTAGCTGTCCTCCAGCAGGATCTCGCCGCCGCCCGCCTTGAACTGCTCGATGAAATATTTGGGCAGCGACTTGGTGTAGGCGATGAACTGGTCGGTGACGACGTAGGCCTTCTTCCAGCCCTTCTCCAGCGCGAAGTCCGCCGCGGTGGCGCCCATGGTGGTGTTCCACATGGACAGGGTGAACTGCTTGTCGCCCAGCGACCAGGAGCTGTAGAGCGGGTCGGACGCGCAGGTGGAGAGGCCGACCAGATCGGCGGCCTGCGCCTCGCGGCTGGCCGGGCTGCCGAAGTCGAAATCGCAGGGCGCCAGGATCAGCTGGGCGCCGTCGTCGATCAGCTGCACGGTCGCATTGCCGACCGTCACTGGGTCGGACTTGCCGTCGATGGTGACGAGCTTGACCGGCTCGCCCAGGAGGCCGCCCGCGTCGTTCAGTTCCTTGATCGCGACCTGCGCGCCGCGAAAGCCCGGCTCGTCCATGGGGGCCTGGATGCCCGTCAGGTTGAGCGCCGCCCCGATCACGATTTCGGCCTTGGCCGGCACCGCCGCCAGGCAGGCGATCGCCGCCCCGGCCAGCAACATTTGCGACAACCTGTTCATCCGCCCTCTCCCATCGTCAGCCATGCAGCCGTCCGCGCGTGACGGCTCCTCCCTTCAAGAATCGAGCCAAACATGTTGGACCCGCTCAGGGCGCCCCGTCCATGTCGGCGAGGAACTCGGTGAAGATCCGGTCGAATTCCTGCGGCCGGTCCCAGAACGGCGCATGGCCCGACTCTGCGATCTCGATGGCCTCCCCCCGCCAGAGATGGCCGAACTGGACGCCCCGGATAAAGCGCAGGTTCACGAACGGCTCGTCGATGCCGTTGACCACCGCGATCGGCAGCTTCGCCTTTGCCACGATCTCGCGCTGGTTCTCGCCGGTACCGGCCGCGAACTTCTCGAACATCAGGCGCCTGGCGCGCCCGTCGGTGCGGGCCACCACGTCACGCAGGAACGGCTCGAACGGCAGGCCGCAGGTGCTGCGCGCGTAGTTCTCGACATCCTCCGGGCCGAACTGCTCCTGCCCTGCCAGATGCATGTGCGGGCTGGGCCGGAAGCCCTCGGCCACCTCGCCGGGCGCCACCGGCGGCGTGCCGGTGATCATCAGGCCGACCATGCCCGGGACCCGCGCGATCATCTCCAGCCCGATATGGCCGCCCAGCGACCAGCCGAACACGATGACCCGCCCGATGCCCTTGAGCCGCAGCAGCTCGGCCATGGCATCGGCATAGCCTTCCATGGAGTAGGTCCGCTCCGGATCCAGCGCATTGGCGGACTGGCCGTGGCCCGGCAGGTCGGGGGCGATCAGCCGCCAGCGCTGGCCGATCGGCCCCTGCAACTGGTTGCGGAACACGGCACCTGAGCTGGAATTGCCGTGGATCATCAGCACAGGCGTGCCGGTCCCGACACTTTCCCGCACCTTCAGCTCGCCATGGCTCGTGCTGACCGAGCTCTCCTTGATGGACATCCTGTCTCCTGAAGGCGACCCTCGGCACGCCGCCCATCTCCTGACGACGACCTTCAGGTCGCCGGGCGGAACCGATCCGGAACGATGAAATGATCTTTTCAAGGTTTGCGCAACCTGCCTAGCTTGTCGACACATTGACTTTTCTGGTGCCCCTTTGGGGAGCAGGCGCCGGACCGCCAGGCTCTGCCCATCCCGGCAGGCTGTGGTGGCCCTTGGCTTGCTCGCGTCCGGCCTGGGGCCTGTCGTCCATCCACGGCCTGGGACCGCATCGCTCCAGCACTTCGACATAAGGAAACCGAGGCATGTCGCGCAAAGCCACCCTGTTCCGCTCGATTTCGCGCATCCTGACAATGACCGCGACGGCCCTCGCTCTCGGGGGCGGCCTCACCGGCCAGGCCCTGGCCGACACGGTCAAGATCGGGCTGCTGGCCCCGCTCACCGGCCCGGCCAGCGCGGACGGCCAGGAGTACCAGCGCGGCGCCCAGCTCGCGATCGACGAGATCAACGCGGCGGGCGGCATCGACGGCCACACGTTTGAGCTGGTGGTGGGCGACGTGAAGGACCAGTCGGCCGGCAACGTCACTAGTGCCGTGGAGCGGCTGCTGGGCGACCCGGACGTGCATTTCATGCTGACCGGCTATGCCAGCCTGACCAATTTCGAGATCGACAACATGGCCGAGGCGGAGATGCCCTATGTGCTCGCCGCCACCTCGCAGCAGACCCGGGACATCATCGCGCCGAGCCCCGACGACTATATGTGCTGCTGGTCCTGGACGCCGTCCTTCGACGCCTACAACACCGACGTGACCAGCTTCGTCGAGAAGCTGGCGGCCGATGGCAAGATCGAGCTGCCGACCAAGAAGGTCGCGATCATCTCGTCGGACAACGCCTATTCCAAGACGATTTCCGAGGGGATGAAGAAGACCTTCGCCGACCATGGCTGGACGATCACCGTCGACGAGATCGTGCCGTTCGGTGAGGTCACCGACTGGCGCTCCATCCTCGCCCAGGTCCGCCAGGACGTGCCGGACCTGGTCATCAACACCGACTACCTGCCCGGCAATTCCGCCTCCTTCCTCAACCAGTTCCTGGAGCAGCCGACGAAGAGCCTGGTCTTCCTGCAATATGCGCCGAGCGTACCGGAATTCGTCCAGCTCACCGGCGAGAAGTCGGACGGGGTGATCTACAACCTGCTGGGCGGCCCGCTGGTCTCGCCCAAGAACCCGCGCGCCGAGGAAGTCGGCAAGAAGTTCAAGGATGCCTATGGCGTCGAGAGCGGCACCTATGGCGTGGCGCTCTACGAGATCGTCCACGTCTACGCCGACGCGCTCAAGAAGGTCGGCGATCCCAACGACCATGCCGGAATCATGCAGGCACTCAGCGAAACCGACAAGCAGACCGTCGCCGGCCGCCTGAAGTTCGACCCGGCCACCCACCTGGCCATGCAGGGCGACG
>NZ_WUJP01000391.1 GCF_009806515.1 Geminicoccus flavidas
CGACGACCCCTTCATCATCTACACGAGCAACATCTTCGCCGTGTTGGGCCTCCGGTCGCTCTACTTCGCGCTGGCGGCGATGATCCATCGCTTCCACTACCTGAAGTATGCGCTGGCCCTGGTGCTGATCTTCATCGGCAGCAAGATCTTCTACACCCAGATCTGGGGCAAGCTGCCGCCGGTCATCTCGCTGAGCGTCACCTTCGGCATCCTGGCCGCGGGCGTGGCCTATTCGCTCTACCAGACCCGCCGCGAGCCGCCCGTCGTCCAGGATGACGCGCCGGATGCCCTTCCGGCGAACGGCCAGACCCACTAGACCGGTCACCGCGACGCCGCCTTCCGGCCCTGCCGGCCGGCGGCGTCACGGCAATGACCCGTCGTGGATCCGGCGGACCTGGCAAAGTGGTGGCTCGACGGCATGGCATTGGCGGCAAGCGCGCCGGCATCGTCCGATCTGAAGGTGATCGGGCTGATCGGCACGGGGCATTTCGCCTCGCACTTCTACCATCTGGTGCTGCCGCCCTTGTTCCCGCTGCTCCGGACGGAGCTGGGGGCAAGCTGGGCCGAGCTCGGCCTGCTGAGCTCGGTGTTCTTCGCCGCCTCGGGCCTGTGCCAAGCGCCGGCCGGATTCCTGGTCGACCGGTTCGGGGCGCATCGCATCCTGATCCTGGGCCTGGCCCTGCTCACCGTCTCAATCGGCCTGATGGGGCTGATGCCGGGCTGGACAGCACTGATCCCGTTGGCAGCACTGGCCGGCATCGGCAACAGCGTGTTCCACCCGGCCGACTATGCGATCCTGGGCAAGCGGGTGCGGCCCGAGCGGATGGGCCGGGCCTTCTCAGTGCACACGATCGGCGGCACGCTAGGTTGGGCGGCCGCCCCGGTGTTCGTGACCCTGCTCGCCACGAGCTTCGGCTGGCGGATCGCACTGCTGGGCGCAGCCGTGCCTGGTCTCCTGATCCTGGCGGCCCTGCTGGCATCACGCCCGGATATCACGATCCCGACCGGCCATGAGCAGGCACGCGCGAGCGGTGTCGCCGCGCAGGGCTCGCTGCTCGGCACCCTGTTCGGCCGGGCGATCCTCGGCTGCTTCCTGTTCTTCGCGCTGCAGTCGATCGCCATGATCGCCCTGCAGGGCTTCCTGCCCGCGACCCTCGTCCAGCTCCATGACGTGCCGCTGGTGCTGGGCACTACCGCGGTGACCACGTTCATCCTGGGCAGTGCGGTCGGTACGGGCATTGGCGGCCTGCTCGCGGACCGCTCGGGCCGGCAGGACTGGCTGATGAGCGGGGGCCTAGCCATCGGCGCCATCTGCATACTGGCCGTGGGCTTCCTGCCGCTCAATGACGGGACGCTGCTGGCCCTGGTCGCGGTGGCGGGAGCCGCGGTCGGCGCCACCACCCCGTCGCGCGACCTGATGGTGCGGGCGGCGGCCCCGGTGGGCTCGACCGGCAAGGTGTTCGGCTTCGCCTATTCCGGGCTGGACCTGGGCGCCACCTTCGCGCCGACCCTGGTGGGCCTGCTCCTGGACCGCGGCCAGCCGCAGCTCGTGCTGGTCATGGCGGCGGTCGCCACCTTCCTGTCGATCCTGGTGACCTGGCTGATCACCAGTGCCGGCCGGGTGAAGCCGGCCGGCGCCGCCTGAGGGCGAAGCCGGCCGCGCCGCACGTCAGCCGACGATCTCGATGCCGGAGAAGAAGAACGCGATCTCGGTGGCGGCGTTCTCCGGGCTGTCCGAGCCGTGCGCCGAGTTGGCCTCGATCGACTCCGCGAACAGCTTGCGGATGGTGCCCTCGGCGGCGTTGGCCGGGTTGGTGGCGCCCATGATCTCGCGATAGCGCGCCACCGCGTTCTCGCCCTCCAGCACCTGCACGACCACCGGCCCGCTGGTCATGAACTCGACCAGCGAGGCGAAGAACGGCCGCTCCTTGTGCACGGCGTAGAAGCCCTCGGCCTGGGCCTTGGACAGGCGCAGCCGCTTCTGGGCGACGATGCGCAGGCCGCCCTTCTCGATGACGTCGTTGATGGCGCCGGTCAGGTTGCGCCGGGTGGCGTCCGGCTTGATGATGGAGAAGGTGCGCTCGAGAGCCATGGGAAATCCCATCCGATGCGAAAGGAAACGGTGTCGGGCCGCGCCTTTAGCAGCCTGCCCGCCCGCTGACCACCACCAGGGCTCAGCCTTCCTGGCTGGCCTTTTCCCAGGCACCCCGCTCGGTCTGCCGCCAGTAGACCAGCCGGTGGCCAGCCTCCCGCCGGGCCCGCCAGCGCGCCCGCGCCGCGGCCACCTCGTCCTCGTTGCCGCCGTCGAACAGGTCCAGCACCCGCGCAAAGCTCGCGAGGTCGTCGTCCGCGGCTCGGTCGACCAGCACCAGCAGCGTGGCCCCGTTCGGGTTCTCCACCTGCTCGGTCAGCCAGATCGGCTGCAGCGGGGCGTTGCCGTCCGCGCGGCACCCGTGCGGCAGCCAGGAATCCGGCCGGTAGACCCACAAGTGCCGGTCCAGCGCGTCAACCCGCTCTCGCGACCCGGCCCGAAGCAGGATGCGCATTCCTGCGGCATGGGCCTTCTCCAGGAGGCGCGGCAGCGCCTCCTCCAGGCTCGAGCGGGTGAGGTGGTAGAAGCCGACCTCGCTCAGTACGCCTCGTCCTCGTAGGAGCGCGCCAGCGCGTCGAGCAGGCGCACGCCGAACCCAGTGGCACCTTTCGCCGAGAGCGGCAGGTCGCGGCTGCTCCACACCGTGCCGGCCACGTCCAGATGCGCCCAGGGCACGCCGTTCACGAACTGCTCGATGAACACCGCCCCGGCAGTGCTGCCGGCCTGGCGTGCCCGGCCGGTGTTCTTGATGTCAGCGATCTCGGACTTGATGTGCTTGGTGTAGGCCTTGCCGAGCGGCAGGCGCCAGAGCGTCTCGCCGGTCTCCTCGCCCAGGCGGGTGAGCCGGGCGGCCAGTTCCTCGTCATTGCTGAACAGGCCGGCATGCTCGTGGCCCAGCGCCACGATCACCGCACCGGTCAGCGTCGCCAGGTCGACGATCAGCCTCGGCTTGAACCGATCCTGGGTGTACCAGATCGCGTCCGCCAGCACGAGCCGGCCCTCGGCATCGGTGTTGATCACCTCGATCGTGGTCCCCGACATGGCGGTCACCACGTCGCCCGGCCGCTGGGCGTTGCCGTCCGGCATGTTCTCGACCAGGCCCAGCACGCCGACCGCATCGACCAGGGCCTTGCGCCGGGCCAGCACCTCCATGGCACCCAGCACGGCACCGGCGCCGGCCATGTCGAACTTCATGTCCTCCATGCCGGCAGCGGGCTTGATCGAGATGCCGCCCGTGTCGAAGCACACGCCCTTACCGACAAAGGCGAGCGGGCTGCCCTGGCCGCCCCCGCCGTTCCAGCGGATCACCACCAGCCGCGGCTCGCGGCGGCTGCCGCGTGCCACGCCCAGGATGGCGCCCATGCCGAGCCGGCCCATCGCCGCCTCGTCCAGCACCTCGACCTCCAGGCCAAGGTCGCGCAGCTTCAGCGCTTCCTCGGCGAAGCTCTCCGGGTGGAGGACATTGGCGGGCTCGGTCACCAGGGCCCGGGCGTGGTTGACGCCGGCGGCCAGCGCATCCACGCCGGCCAGCGCACGCTTGGCCTCGCCCTCGTCCTGCACCGCAATCGCCAGCCGATCCGGGCCCCGTGCCGGCTCGTCCTCCTCGCTGCGCTTGTACTTGCCAAAGCGCCAGGAGCGCAGGCGCAGCCCGGTCAGCAGGGCCATCTGCACCTGGTCGGCCGGCAACGGCAGCTCGATCCCGTCTGGCGAGGCGAGCGTGACCAGCCCGCCCTCGACCTTGGCCAGCGCGCTCCACAGGCTGCCGCCCAGATGCTCCAGCTCCAGCCGGCCGAGACTCTCGCGGCCGACGCCCAGGAGCCAGACCTGCTCCAGCCCGGTGCCGCCCGGGAACGGCAGCTCCAGGATGGCGCCATGCTTCCAGCGCCGCCCGGCGGCCTCGATCACGCGCCGGACCAGCCCGCCGCTGCGCTCGTCGAGGCTGGCGGCAGCCGCGCCGATCGCGTCGCCGGTGCCGACCGGCACCACCACCCGGCCGGTGTTCGGCAGCTCGGGGCGCTCCAGGGTCACGTCCATCGCTCGAAGTCCTCGCGTCAGGCAACCGGGCCTTGGCCGGCCAAACTCAGGTGGGTGTACCATCGACCGGCGCCGAGATGGGCGTCTATGATGTCGCCCATGCCTGTCTACGCGCGCTACCTGCTGTCCCAACTGGCCATCCCCACCGCGGTGGCCGTGATCGCCGTCGCAGGTGCGGTCTGGCTGTCGCAATCGTTGCGGCTGTTCGACCTGATCGTCAACAAGGGCCTGCCGGTCACCACCTTCCTGTGGCTGACGGCCCTCCTGTTCCCCTCGCTCCTCCTGGTGGTGCTGCCGCTGGCGCTCCTGGCCGCGACCATCTTCACCTATGCACGCTTGTGGAACGACAGCGAGCTGATCGCGCTCAAGGCGTCCGGCCGCTCCGACTTCGAGCTGGCCAAGCCGGCACTCTATCTGGCGCTCGGGGTGACGCTGCTCTGCTACCTGACCTCGCTGGTGCTGATGCCGGCGGGTGCCCGCGCGTTCAAGGACCTCGAGCACGAGATCCGCAACAGCTACACCTTCGTGCTGCTGCAGGAAGGCGTGTTCAACCAGCCGGCCCCCGGCATCACCGTCTATGTGGACAAGCGCCAGCCGGACGGCTCGCTGACCGGCCTGCTGGTGGACGACGCGCGGGATCCCGAGGCCCCCTCCACGATCACCTCGGAACGCGGCGTGTTGGTGACCGTGGGCGACGAACCGCGCCTGGTCCTGGAGCGGGGCACCCGGCAGGAGCGGGAGCCGGACGGGCGGGTCTCGGCCCTCCATTTCGATGCCTACACGGTCGACCTCACCACCTTGTCGGAGGAGGACGACGCCTATCGCTGGCGCAAGCCCAAGGAGCGCTATCTCGACGAGCTGCTCTGGCCAGCCGACGACATCGACGACCAGAAGAACTATAGCCGGCTGGTGTCGGCCGCGCACGATCGGCTGACCAGCCCGCTGGCGCCGCTGGTCTTGGTGGCGATCGCCCTGGCCGTGCTCCTGCCGGCCGACCTCGACCGGCGCGGGCATGGCAAGCGGATCGCGTTCGCCATCCTGCTGGCCACCGTGCAGCAGGTCGTCCAGCTCGCGGTGACCAGCTTCTCCATCAGCTCTCTGGCCTTCGTGCCGCTGTTCTACCTGGCGCAGATCGTCCCGCTGATCCTGGCCTTCCTGGCACTCACCGGCCGGCTGCGCCGACGGCGACCACGGCGCATGGCCGCCCCGGCCGAGCTGCCCAGCCGGGAGGCGCTGCGTGCGGGAGCTTGAGCAGGCCGTGGCCGGTCCGCTCCTGCCGACGCGCCGCCGCCGCTGGCGGTTCTCTTGGACGTTTGCCCGCTATCTCGGCCGGGCCCTGGTCTCGTCGGTGCTGACGGTCACGCTGGGCCTGGTCGTGCTGGTCCTGCTGTTCGACGCGATCGAGCAGTTGCGCCGCTCCGGCACGCGGGAAGAAGGCGGGTTCGCCGAGGCAATCGAGCTGGCGCTGTGGCACGCGCCGTCCACTGCCCAGCAGCTCCTGCCGTTCACCATGCTGTTCGCCGCGATGCTCACCTTCCGGCGGATGTCGCGGACCAACGAGCTGGTAGCGGCCAGGGCTGCCGGCATCTCGATCTGGCAGTTCCTGATGCCGGTCTGGCTGATCGCCGCGGTGCTGGGCACGATCAGCGTCACCGTGCTGAACCCGATCAGCACCATCCTCTACGCCCGCTACGAGGCGCAGTCTGACCTTCTGGACGATGGCGAACTCGACCGGATGGAGGTCGCCGGTGGCGGGCTGTGGCTGCGCCAGGCCCTGGACGGCCAGCCGATCGTCTTCCACGCGCGCGGCGTGGCGGATGGCCAGACGATGAGCCTGACCGACGTGACCATCTTCCTCCTGGACCGCAATGGCGGCTATGCCGGGCGGATCGACGCGCCCGCCGCCCGGCTGACGGAGGGATTCTGGGAGCTGCAGGATGCGGTGACCACTAGGCCGAACGGCCAGGTCGAGCGCGACCCGGTTCTAGAGGTCCCGACCAACCTGACGCTGGAGCGCATCCATGGCGGGCTGGCCCAGCCGGAGACGATCTCGTTCTGGGAGCTGCCCGACTACATCGCCACGCTGCGGTCGATCGGCCTGCCGGTGCGCGCCCATGTGGTGCACTACCAGAACCTGCTCGCTACGCCGCTCATGTTCGCGGCGATGCTCCTGATCGGCACCGTGTTCTCCCTGCGCTTCGCCCGGCGCGGCGGCACGCTCGTGTTCGTCGCGATGGGCATCGCCTCGGGCTTCGTTTTCTTCGTGTTCGCCAATGTCGTGCTGGCGGTGGGGCTCTCGGGTCGGCTACCAGCGGAGCTGGCCGCATGGACCCCGGCGGTCGTGGCGATCCTGCTGGGTCTCGCCCTTCTGTTCCACACCGAGGACGGTTGAGCGTCGGATGAATTTTGTGCGTCGCCTGCAGCCGGCCCTATTGGCCGCAACCATGCTTTGCAGTCTAGCCCTCGCCGCCCAGGCACAGGACCAGCCCCCGGAGGTCCTGCTGACCGCCGACCGGCTGGACTTCCAGCAGCGCGAGAACGTCATCGCGGCGGAAGGCGACGTGCAGATCGACCGCGATGGGCGAACCCTGCTCGCGGACAAGGTGACCTGGGACCGCAACACCGACATCGTGACTGCGGAGGGCAATGTCGTCCTGATCGGCGAGGAAGGCGAGACCGTGTTCGGCGACAAGGTCGAGCTGTCCGACAGTCTGCGCGCCGGCTTCATCCAGCAGGCGAGCGTGCTGCTCGCCGACGACAGCCGCCTGGTCGCGCGCCGTGCGGTTCGCTCCGGCGGCAACCGGACCGAGCTCGACCGCGCGGTCTACAGCCCCTGCCCCTTGTGCGACGACCCGGACAGCTCGCCGCTCTGGCAGATCAAGAGCCGCAAGGTGACCCACGACCAGGTCGCCAAGGACGTCATCTACGAGGACGCCACCTTCGACCTGTTCGGCATCCCGGTCATGTACCTGCCGCGCTTCAGCCACCCGGACCCGTCGGTGGACCGCAGGTCCGGCTTCCTCCAGCCGAGCTTCGGCAGCCGCACCGCGCTCGGCGCCTTCATCCAGGTCCCGTACTACTACGTGATCTCGCCGTCCGAGGACGTCACGATCGCGCCGCTGATCACTACCGAGCAGGGCGTGGCACTGTTCGGCGAGTACCGGCGGATGGACCGATTCGGGCCGACCGAGCTCGAGGGCAGCGCCACCTATGCCGACCGCTATGCCGGCAGCAACGGCACCCGCACCGAGAAGGATTTCCGCGGCCACTTCCAGGGTACCGGCCGCTATGTGTTCGAGGACGGCTATGGCGGCGGCTTCGACGCCTTTCTGGCGTCGGACGATACCTATCTGCGCCGCTACGACATCGACGACGAGAACCTGCTGGTGAACCGGCCCTGGGTGGACCGGGCCTGGGACACCAATTACGGCGTGCTGGATGCCTTCTACTTCCAGGGCCTGCTGCAGTCGGACGACCCGGGCCTGACCCCGTTCGTGCTGCCGCGCGGCCAGTTGCGCTGGTCGACGCCGACCAACGGCTCCTGGGGCGGCTTCTACGACGTCGACACCTCGGTGCTGGCCCTTACCCGCAGCGACGGGCTGGACACGCGCCGGCTGTCCGGCCGGCTCGGCTGGAACAAGCCGATGGTCGGGCGGTTCGGCGACGTGCTGCGCTTTTCGGCCTCGATGCGGGCGGACGGCTACCAGACCGAGGGCGACCCGGAGACCTTCTCTGATGCCGGCGGCAGCAATACGACGGGCCGGCTCTATCCGCTGCTCTCGGCCGAGTGGAGCCTGCCGCTGATCAGAACGACCGAGAGCGGCTGGCAGCACCTGCTGGAGCCGGTGCTGGTCGGCCACTGGTCGCCCTATGGCGGCAATCCGGAGGACATCCCCAACGAGGACAGCCAGTCCTTCGACCTGGACGACACCAACATCTTCCAGGCCAACCGCTTCACCGGCCTGGACCGGGTGGAGGGCGGCCCGCGCGGCGCCTACGGCCTGCGCTTCGGCTCGTTCTCGCCGGAGACCTTCCGGGTCTCGGGCATGCTCGGCCAGTCCTGGCGCCTCAAGGACGACAGCACGTTCGAGCCCGGCACCGGCCTGGACGAGAACTTCTCCGACTTCGTCGGCCGGATCGAGATGCACCCGGCCCAGTGGCTGAACCTGTCCTACCGGTTCCGGGTCGACGACGAGCTGAAGGAGATGACCAAGAACGACCTGCTGGCCTCCTTCAACTGGCGGCGCTTCGGCCTGGGCGTGGGCTATCTCAGCCTGACCGACGACCCTGATCTCGAGAACGTCCAGGAGCGCAAGGAGCTGACCGCCACCGTGCGCGCCGGGATCACCGACAGCTTCTCCCTCTCGGCGGGCGTGCGCCAGGACCTGGTCGCGGACGAGCCGGTGACCTATGCGGTCGGGTTCGTCTACAATCACCCCTGTCTCGTACTGGTCGCCGGCCTCGAACGCGACTACACGGAGGATCGTGACGCCGGGCCGGCAACGACGCTGCTATTCCGCGTGACGCTGAAGAATCTCGGCGAGTTCGGCGGCAGGACCAGCCTCACCGGAGGCGGCAGCAACTGAACCGCCATCGAGCAACCCCGCGGTGACACAGAAACGGCATGATCGCATCCCTTACCCGCGCTGCCCTCCTCTCCCTCGCGCTGCTGAGCAGCACGGCCATCCTGCCGGGCGAGGTAGTCGCGGCCGGCCGGATCGTCGCCGTAGTCGAGGACCAGGTCATCTCCACGGGTGACCTGGAGGACCGGGTATCGCTGGCGCTGGTGTCCTCTGGCTTGGCGACCACGCCGGAGAACCGCGACCGGCTGCGCCCGCAGGTGCTGCGCCTGTTCATCGACGAGACCCTGCAGCGCCTGGAGGCGCAGCGGCTGGGGTTGACCGCCACGCCCGACGAGATCAGCCAGACCCTGGCGAACATCGCCGAGCGCAACAGCATGACCATGGACCAGCTCGACGAGTTCCTGCGCGGGCAGGGGGCGAGCCTCCTGACCCTCAAGCGCCAGGTCGAGAGCCAGATCCTGTGGGCCAAGGTGGTGGCCCAGCAGCTCCGGCCGCGGGTGCGTATCGGCCCGGACCAGGTGGACCTCGCAATCCGCGAGGCGGAGCGGGCGCGCAACGAGCCGCAATGGCTCCTCGCGGAGATCACCCTGCCGGTGACCGACCCCGACCAGGAGAGCCAGGTGCGCGCGGATGCGGAGGAGCTGGTCGACGCGCTGAACAAGGGTGCCTCCTTCCCGGCCCTGGCGCGCGAGTTCTCGGCCTCGTCCACTGCCGCTGCCGGCGGCGACCTGGGCTGGGTGCAGCCTTCCGGCCTGACCGAGGAGACCCGCACCATCGTCGCCGACCTGGGCGTGGGCGACATCGAGGGACCGGTCCGCACCAATGCCGGCTGGCAGATCTTCATGATGCGCGCCAAGCGCGCGGCCGGCGAGAATGCCGAGGTGGAGATGCCCCCGCCCCCGCCGCCTCCGGCCCCGGCCCGTCCGGCCATCCCGCCGACCCGGGTCCATCTAGCCCAGTACGTCATCCCGGTGCCGGAAGATGCCGGCGAGGCGGAGCGGAACAAGCTGCTCGAGCAGGCGGCCGCCTACCAGAACCGCTTCAGGTCCTGCGCCAGCCTGCAGACGGCGGCCGCGGAATCGGGCGGCGAGGGCAGCGGCGATCTCGGCTGGCTCGATGTCGACGACCTGCCGCCGGTGCTGACGCAGCTGGTCAGCAACCTGCCGAACAACCGGCTGAGCCCGCCGCTCACCGGGCCGGCCGGAATCCAGCTCATCATGGTCTGCGACCGGGAGGGCGGACAGCTGCCGCGCGCCGCCGAGCCGCCGCGGCCGGTCCAGCCCACGCCGCCGCCACCGCCGCTGCCGTCCATGGACCGCGAATCGGTGCAGCGCCGCCTGGAAGCGCAGCAGCTCGACCGGCTGGCCGACCGCTACCTGCGCGACCTGCGCCGCGACGCCTATGTCGATCTGAGAGTATGAATCTGCCAGGTCCGGCCGAGATCCTGAAGAGGTCCGGCCACCGCGCCGACAAGCGCCTGGGCCAGCACTTCCTGCTCGATCCCTCCATCCTGGACCGGATCGTCGCCGCGGCGGGCGATCTCCAGGGCCGCACCGTGCTGGAGATCGGCCCCGGCCCGGGCGGCCTGACCGGTGCGATCCTTCGCGCCGGTGCCGCACGGCTGGTCGCGGTCGAGCGCGACCCGCGATGGATCGAGGCGCTGACACCGCTGGCCCAGGCCGCCGACGGACGCCTGCAGGTGGTGGCCGGCGATGCGCTGGCCTTCGACGCCGCCACGCTCGATCCCCTGCCGGCACTGGTGGTGGCGAACCTGCCCTACAACATCTCCACGCCGCTCCTCTTCCATCTCCTGGCCCAGCGGCGGAATTTCGACCGGCTGGTACTGATGTTCCAGAAGGAGGTGGCCGAGCGGCTGGCGGCGAAGCCCGGCAGCGAGGGCTGGGGCCGGCTGGCGGCCATGACCCAGTGGGCCTGCCGGGTCGAGTACCTGTTCCGCCTGCCCAAGGGTGCCTTCAGCCCGCCGCCGGAAGTGGAATCGGCGGTGGTGCGCCTGACCCCGCGTGCCGTACCGGAGCATCTCTGCGACGAGCGGCGCCTCGGTAGCGTGCTCGCCGCCGCGTTCGGCCAGCGGCGCAAGATGTTGCGCCAGAGCCTCAAGCCGCTGGTGAGCGACCCGGTCCCGCTCCTGGCGGGGCTCGGGATCGACCCGACGCGGCGCGCGGAGACGCTGGACCTGGCCGAGTTCGCCCGGATCGCGAACGCGCTGGACGGCGCCTAGACCGGTCCCGTGCCCGAGCGGCGGAACTGATCGACGAACTCGGCCAAGCCCAGATTGCGCCGGCGCTTCAGCCGTTCGGCGATCAGGATGCCGGTGAGCGCGCGCATGCTGGTTTCCAGGTCGTGGTTCACGATCACATAGTCGTACTCGGCCCAGTGGGTGATATCGTTGGCGACCTGGGCCAGCCGGTGGCGCACTACCTCCTCCGGGTCCTGGGCGCGCGAGCGCAGCCGCCGCTCCAGCTCGGCCATGGTCGGCGGCAGGATGAAGATGCCGACCAGGTCCTGCTCGGCCG
The DNA here is from genome assembly GCF_009806515.1 of Geminicoccus flavidas. Taxonomy (GTDB): domain Bacteria; phylum Pseudomonadota; class Alphaproteobacteria; order Geminicoccales; family Geminicoccaceae; genus Geminicoccus; species Geminicoccus flavidus. Next base: position 11,244 of record NZ_WUJP01000391.1, read on the forward strand.
CCAGGCGGAGCTGTTGAGCACCCTGCCAGTCGATGTCGAACAGCACGTCCTTGCCGGTGGCCAGCGCCAGCTCCACCGCCGGGCGCGGCGTGCCGTAGCTGTAGCCGTAGACATGGGCGTGCTCGAGCAGTTCGCCGCGCTCCACCATGCCCTGGAACTGGTCCTTGTCGATGAAGTGGTAGTGGACGCCGTCCACCTCGCCGGGCCGGGGCGGCCGCGTGGTCACCGAGACCGACAGCGACACGTCCGGGTCGCGCTCCAGCAGCGTGCGCGTAAGCGTGGTCTTGCCCGCGCCGGAGGGTGAGGAGACGACCAGCATGACCCCGCGTCGGCGGATCACGGGTGAGGTGGTGGTCATCGGGCGGGCTCTCCGGTAGTGCAGCGCCCGGAGGTCTATCGGCAGGCACCGGATCATCCAAGGGGACTGGACCATGCACCGGCTGATCACGGGCGCTTCCAGCGGGATCGGCCGCGCACTCGTGGCGCGCTGGGCACGCCCCGGCACCCTGCTCTCCCTCCAGGGCCGCGACCGGGCCCGGCTGGAGGAGGCAGCGGCCGCCGCGGTGCACGCCGGTGCCGAGGTCGACATCCGCAGCGTGGACGTGCGCGACACCGAGGCACTGGCCGCCTGGGCCAGCGAGCGCGACGCGGCCCGGCCGATCAACATGGTGGTGGCCAATGCCGGCATCGCGGGCAATCCCGGGGTGAGCGGTGCCGAGATCATGACGGTGAACGCAGTCGGCAAGATCGCCACGGTCGAGCCGCTCCTGCCGCGCATGAGGGCACGCCGGCAGGGCCATGTCGTGCTGATGAGCTCACTGGCCTCGTTCCTGGCTTCACCCACCGGCCCCGCCTATGCCGCCAGCAAGGCCGCGGTGCGCCGCTATGGCGAGGGGCTGCGGCCGCGGCTGGCGCGCGACGGGGTGCGGCTGAGCGTGGTCTGCCCAGGCTTCGTCGACACGCCGCTCACCAGGTTGAACCGGTTCCCCATGCCGTTCCTGATGGATGCCGAGCGTGCCGCGGAGATCATAGATGCTGGCCTCGAGGCCGGCCGGGCGCGCATCGTCTTCCCCTTGCCGACCTTTCTCCTGGCGCGGTTCATGGGCCTCATGCCCGCCGCACTGCGCGACCCGATCCTGATGCGCCAGACGCCGAAGGAATAACGGCGCTCACTGCTGGGAGCGCTGGAACGCCCGCCATTTGCGGACATTGGCGTTGTGCTCCTGGAGCGTGCGGCCGAACGCATGCCCGCCGCCGCCATCGGCCACGAAGTAGAGATAATCGGTGTCCGCCGGGTTCACCGCCGCTTCCAGGGCGGCGCGCCCCGGCAGGGCGATCGGCCCGGGCGGTAGGCCGGCGCGCTGGTAGGTGTTGTAGTCGTCGTCGAGCTTGAGGTCGGCGCGGGTCAAAGGCCGGCCGAGATCGGACAGGCCCTTGGTCAGTGCATAGATCACGGTGGGGTCGGCCTGGAGCGGCATGCCCCGGCGCAGCCGGTTCACATAGACGCTCGCCACCGTCCGGTACTCGTCGGCGAGCGCCGTTTCCTTCTCGATGATGGAGGCGAGCGTCACCGCCTCCTCCAGCGTGTCGAACGGCAGGTCCTCGGCCCGGTTCGCCCAGATCTCCGCCTGGGCCTTGCGCATCGCCGCCACCATGCGCTCCGCCACCGCGCGCCGTTCCTCGCCGCGCTGGAAGAAATAGGTCTCGGGCAGGATGCCGCCTTCGGGCGGCAGCTCCGGGAGGTCGCCGGTCAGCCGCTCCTCCGCCTCAAGCAACGCCCAGGCCTCGCGCACGGTCCGGCCCTCGGGCACGGTCAGCCGGTGCAGCACCTGCCGCCCGGCCTCGATCATCGCCAGCGCCTCGTCCGGCGTGATGCCGGGGGCGAAGCGGTACTCGCCCGCCTGCAGGCGCCGGTCGCGCCCGGACAGCCGGGTGGCGAGCCGCAGCCGCAGGGCGTCGTCGATCACGCCCGCCTCCTCCAGGCGCGCGGCGATCCCGGCCAAGCCGACGCCGCGCGGCAGGAGGATGTCGACCTCCTTCGCCAGCGGGCCGGGCGTGACCATCCAGGCTTCGAGATGGCGATGAGCGAAGAACGCGCCGCCGATCAGGACCGCAGCCAGGCACAGGCCAGTGACGAGCAGCAGGACCCGGCCGCGGCTGAGGATCCGCACGTCAGTCCGGAACGCCGACGATCAGGGAGGCGTTGGTGCCGCCGAAGCCGAAGCTGTTGGACAGCGCGTTGCGGATGCGGCGCTCCTTGGCCTTGAGCGGGACCAGATCCACGCCTTCGGCCGCCTCTTCCGGGTTCTCCAGGTTCAGGGTCGGCGGAGCGATCCCGTGCCGGATCGCCAGGATCGAGAAGATCGCCTCGACCGTACCGGCGGCTCCCAGGAGATGGCCGATCGCCGACTTGGTCGACGACATCGAGACGTTCTTCATCGCATCGCCGAATAGCCGCTTCACCGCGCCCAGCTCCAGCTCGTCGCCAAGCGGCGTGCTGGTGCCATGCGCGTTGACATAGTCGATGTCGGCGGGCGTCAGCCCAGCGCTGCGCAAGGCCGCCGTCATCGAACGGAAGCCGCCGTCCCCGTCCGGACTGGGCGCGGTGACGTGGTAGGCATCGCCGGACAGGCCATAGCCCTTGATCTCGGCATAGATCTTGGCGCCGCGGGCCTTGGCATGCTCGTATTCTTCGAGCACCAGCACCCCGGCCCCTTCCGCCATCACGAAACCGTCCCGACCCTTGTCCCAGGGGCGCGACGCTTTTTCCGGCGTGTCGTTGTAGCCAGTCGAGAGCGCCCGCGCCGCGGCAAACCCGGCAAGGCCGAGCCGACCAACGGCCGCCTCCGTGCCGCCGGCCACCATGACGTCGGCATCCCCGTAGCGGATCAGCCGCGAGGCATCGCCGATCGCGTGGGCGCCGGTCGAGCAGGCGGTGACCACGGAGTGGTTCGGCCCGCGCAGCCCGTACTTGATCGAGACCTGGCCGCCGGCGAGGTTGATCAGAGCACTTGGAATGAAGAAGGGGCTGATCCGCCTGGGACCCTGCTTTTCCAGGACCAGGGCCGCGTCGGCGATCGCGTTCAGGCCGCCGATGCCGGAGCCGATCAGCACGCCCGACCGGTTCTTCTGCTCATCCGTGGCCAGCGGGATGCCGCTGTCGGCGATCGCTTCCGCGGCCGCGGCCATGGCGAGCACGATGAAATGGTCGTTGCGCCGCAGTTCCTTGGCGTCGATGAAGTCGGTTGGCCGAAAGCCGCCCGGCTCCCCCTCGCCCGGCACCAGCCCGGCCACCTTGGCCGGAAGGTCCGACACGTCGAACCGATCGATGCGGCGCAGCCCGGATTCTGCGGCCACGAGCCTGTTCCAGCTCGTCTCGACCCCCGTACCCAGCGGGGTGACCATCCCCAGCCCGGTAACGACAACACGCCTCATGACGATCGTTCCAACGTTGCGACGGATGCCAAGGCCTCAGGCAGGATCAGCTGTTGGCCTTGATGAAGTCGATCGCGTCCTTGACGGTGAGGATCTTCTCAGCCGCGTCGTCGGGGATCTCGACTCCGAACTCCTCCTCGAACGCCATCACGAGCTCGACGGTGTCGAGGCTGTCGGCGCCGAGATCATCGACGAAGCTCGCATTCTCCTGCACCTTCGCCTCTTCGACACCAAGGTGCTCGACGACGATCTTCTTAACGCGCTCAGCGATATCGCTCATCGGAAACGGTCCTCGACCCTGGACTGACTGGAACACCCGAACCCGGCGCATCGCGAGCAATACGGCCGACCTACCCCCGGGCGTGGCGGGCTTCCTACACGATGCCTCGAACCTTGACCAGCGTCCGGCCGGTTGAGGTCCCGCCTCGGTGCCCAGATCGTACCGTTTCCGCCGAAGACAAGGGCACAGTGCTCAGATCATCGCCATTCCGCCGTTCACATGCAGGGTCTGGCCGGTCACATAGGCGGCCTCGTCACTGGCCAGATACACCACGGCGGCCGCGATGTCGGCGCCCGCCCCCAGCCGGCCCGCCGGGATGCGCCCGAGCAGGCTGTCGCGCTGCTTCTCGTCCAGCTTCTGGGTCATCGCGGTGTCGATGAAGCCCGGCGCCACGCAGTTGACGGTGATGCCGCGGCTGCCCAGCTCAGCCGCCAGCGCCTTGGTCATGCCGACCAGCCCGGCCTTGGCCGCCGCATAGTTGGCCTGCCCGGCATTGCCGGTGGCGCCCACCACCGAGCCGATATTGATGATCCGCCCGTGACGGCGCTTCATCATGCCCTTCAGGCCGGCGCGCGATAGGCGGAACACTGCCGACAGGTTGGTCTCGATCACCGCCGACCAGTCCTCGTCCTTCATTCGCATCGCCAGCATGTCGCGGGTGATGCCGGCATTGTTGACCAGAACGTCGACCGGCCCCGCCGCTTCGGCTTCCTTCATCAGCCGCTCGGCGGCATCCGGCTCGGCGAGATCGGCCACCACCACCTGCACCCGGTCGCCCAGCTCGGCCGCGAGCTTCGCCAGCACCTCCTCGCGCCGGCCGGTGATCACCAGGGAGGCACCCCGCGCATGCAGCGCCCGGGCGATCGCCTCGCCGATGCCGCCCGTGGCACCCGTGACCAGCGCACGCCGCGCTGAGAGATCGAACATCATGCTTCTCCGCAGGAAATGGCCCACGAGGGCCGGATCAGGACAGGGCCGCGGCGACGGCGTCGAGATCGGCCGGCTCGGCGAGGTTCAGGAGGGCGGCGCCCGGCACGGCACGCTTGGCCAGCCCGGTCAGCACCTTGCCAGCCCCCAGCTCCAGGATGGTGGTGACGCCCAGGCGGCCCATGGTGGCCATGCTCTCGCGCCACCGCACCCGGCTGGTCGCCTGGCGGACCAGTAGGTCGGGCAAGCTCGCTGGGTCGGCCACGGGCTCAGCCGTGACATTGGCGATCAGCGGGACGGCCGGTGCGGCGAAGGACACGTTGGCCAGGGCGCTCTCCAGGCGGGCGGCCGCCGGCGCCATTAGCG
>NZ_WUJP01000418.1 GCF_009806515.1 Geminicoccus flavidas
ACTATATCCCGATCACCTTCTTCCAGATCTGGGACGGTGAGCGGGTGCTGATCTCTCCGGAGAAGTACGCGACCGGCGAGTTCAAGCTGCAGCCCTGGATGCAGTGAGCGGATGGCGCTTCTGGAAATCGAGGGTGTATCGAAGGCCTTCGGCTCGCTGAAGGCCGTCGACAACGTGTCGTTCGAAGTGCAAGCCGGCGAGATCTTCGGCATTGCGGGCCCGAACGGCAGCGGCAAGAGCACACTGTTCAACATCATCACCGGCATCCCGTTCGGCCCCGACCGGGGCCGGGTGCGGCTGGACGGCCAGGAGATCCAGGGGCGCTCCGGCAATGCCATCGCCAAGCTCGGGCTTTCCCGCACCTTCCAGCGGGAGACCAGCTTCGATGGACTCACCGTGTTCGAGAACGCGCTGATCGGCGCCACCTATGGCGGCGCGGTGAAAGCCACTGCCGAGGCCGAGTTGCGTGCCGCCGAGGCGCTGGACTTCATCGGCATCGGCCGGGCGGAGTTCGGGCGCCTGGCCGGCGAGCTCTCGGTGTTCGACCGCAAGTGCCTGATGCTCGCCAGCGCCATCGCCATGCGGCCCAAGATCCTGCTGCTAGACGAGCCGGCCTCCAGCCTGACCAAGCCCGAGGTCGAGACCTCGATCGGCCTGATCCGCAAGATCGCCGCCCACGGCATCACCATTGTCCTGATCGAGCACGTGCTGACCTTCCTGATGAGCCTGTCCCAGCACCTCATGGTGCTGAACAATGGCCAGATCCTGGCGCGCGGCGTGCCGCAGGAGGTCATCGCCGATCCGCGGGTGGTCGAAGCCTATCTGGGCTCACGGAGGCCGGACCTGTGAGTGCGCTGCTCGAGGTCTCCGACCTCACCGCTGGTTATGGTCAGGTCACGGTGCTGCACCGGCTGAGCCTATGTGCCGGCGAGTTCGGCAATGTCGGCCTGTTCGGCCCGAACGGCCACGGCAAGACCACCCTGCTCCGCGCGATCTCCGGCCTGCTGCGCCCGAGGAGCGGCACGATCCGCTTTGACGGCGCGCCGATCACCGGCCTGAGCCCGCGCGCGATCGTGGCCCGCGGCCTGATCCACGTGCCGCAGGGCAACCGGCTGTTCCCCGACCTCACCATCGCGGACTGCCTGGCGCTCGGCGCCTACTCGCCGCACGCCCGCCCGCACGAGGAGGCGAACCGCGAGAAGGTCCTCGCGATCTTCCCCAAGCTGCGCGAGCGCTGGCGCCAGCGGGTGCGCACGCTCTCCGGCGGCGAGCGGCAGATGGTGTCGATCGGCACGGCACTGATGAGCCACCCGCGCCTGTTGATCCTGGACGAGCCGACGCTGGGCCTCGCCCCCAAGATCAAGGACGAACTGTGTGCGGCAGTCCTCGCGATCTCGAAGGGTGGCGTGCCGCTGATCGTGGTCGAGCAGGACGTCGAGTTCCTGCTGGAGCTCAGCCAGCATCTTTACCTGGTCAACCACGGCGAGGTCGCGACCGAAATCCGGCCGGGCCAGACCATGGACCATGCGGAGATCATGTCGATGTATTTCGGGCACTAGGGACGGACATGGGCGCTTCGGCCGAGATCCTGTTCGGCGGCCTGTTCCAGGGCTCGCTCTACGCCATGATGGCGGTCGGGCTGGCGCTGGTCTGGACCACGATCGGCGTGTTCAACTTCAGCCACGGTGTGTTCATGATGCTGGGCGCCTATCTCGCCTGGCAGTTCGTGGACATCGGCCTGCCGCTGCCCGTCGTTCTGCCGCTGGCCGTGGTTGCGATGGCGGGGATCGGCTGGCTGCTCCAGGCGAGCGTGGTCCGCCCGCTGATCGGCCGGTCCAATATCGTGCTGGTGGTGGTGATCACCACGCTGGCCGCCGCCTCGCTGATCGAGAACGGCGTGCTGGAGCTGTGGGGCCCCCGCTCTAAGCAGATCCCGCCACTCCTGGACGGCAATACCACGATCGGCGGGGTCGGCGTCTCCATGCACCAGATCGCGATCATCGTGATCACGCCGGTCATCCTGGTGGCCTTGTGGCTGTTCCTGAACCGGACCCGGTTGGGCTTGGCGCTGCGCGCCGTGGCGCAGAACGAGGATGCCAGCCTGCTGGTCGGTCTGAACGTCACCGCGCTCTACGGCCTGGCGTTCGCGATCGCCGCCGCACTCGCGGCGCTGGCCGGGATCTTCCTGGGCGGCTACCGCTTCATGTCGCCGGTCATGGGCGCCGACCCGCTGCTCAAGGCGCTCATCGTGGTGGTGTTCGGCGGGATCTCCAGCATCTCCGGGCCGATCTTCGCCGCCTACCTGATCGGCTTCTTCGAGGCGGCGTCGAACTATTATTTCGGCCTCTACTGGACCCCAGCCCTCCTGTTCGCCGTCCTGATCCTGACCCTGATGGTCCGCCCCGAAGGCATGTTCGTCCGCAGCAGCCGGAGCCTCGCATGACCCGCCCGATCGGCACGCCCGGCCGCGCCTCCTGGAAGGAGGAGGCCGTGGGCATGGTGCTGGGCCTCGTCGTCCTGGCGCTGCTGCCCTTCCTGTTCACCGACACCTACAGCCGCCACGTGCTGATCATGGTGTTCATCTACGCCGTGGTTGCCTCCAACTGGGATTTGAGCCTGGGCTATGGCGGGGTGTTCAACTTCGGCCACCTGGCCCTGTTCGGCATCGGCGTCTATGCCTATGGCCTGCTCACCAAGCTCGCTGGCCTGGACCCCTGGCTGGCGCTGGTCGCCAGCGGCATCG
>NZ_WUJP01000419.1 GCF_009806515.1 Geminicoccus flavidas
TCGCCACGGCGGCCGCGATCCTGGTGACCATCCCGATCCTGCGGCTGAAGGGCATCTACATCATCCTGGTGACCTTCGGCTTCGCCCAGCTGGTCATGCAGGTGATCCTGAGCCAGTCCGACTATACCGGCGGCACCCAGGGCATGGTGCGCATCCCGGGCCTCTACTGGTTCGACCACAACATGGTCCGGGACGGCAAGTTCGCCTATTTCTTCCTGGCGCTAGGCCTGCTCGCGGCCAGCACCGTGTTCCTGCGCGCCATCGTGCGCTCGCGGATCGGGGCGGGCATCGTGGCGCTGCGCGACAACGAGGAATACGCGATCGCCCGTGGCATCTCGCTGGTCCGCCAGCGCATGATCACGTTGGCCGCCAGCGCCTTCTTCACCGGCATGGCCGGCGCCTTCTATGCCGCCTACCAGCGCAACGCCTCGATCGACGTGTTCGGCATGAGCATTGCCACCATCATCCTGTCGATGGTGCTCTTGGGCGGCACCAGCACGATCTACGGCGCCATCATCGCCTCGTTCGTGCTGACGGTCTTCGCCGAGCTGATGGCGGATTTCGGCGCCTGGCGGCCAATCATCACGGCACTTTTGATCATCGTCGTGATGCTGGCTTACCCCACTGGGCTTGCCGGCCTGATCCGCGCTGGCTGGGCCGCCACGGCCGGCCGGCTGCGGCGGACAGCACCAGCTGCCCGCCCGGCCGAGACCGGCTAGCCGCCGATCGCCTCGCGGGTGGCCCGCAGGGCCGCGGACCCGCCGCCCGCCAGGAGCTCGATGTCCGAGGTCACCATCAGGAAGCGGACCCCCTTCTCGACCCACTCCCTGTTCTGCGTGGCCGGCGTGTTGACGCCCAGGCAGACCGGCAGGCCCTTGGCCTTGGTCTTGGCGACGATCGTGTCGTGCGCCGTCTTCACCGTCGGATGGCTGAGCTGGCGCAGCAAACCGGCGGTACCGGAGAGATCGTTCGGCCCGATCGCCACCGCGTCGATGCCCGGTACGGCCAGGAACTCGTCGAGCACGTCGACCGTTTCGATATGCTCGATCTGCGGCATCACGAAGATCGCGTCGTTGGCCTTGGCCACATAGGCGTCGATGTCGCGGTAATAGTTGGACGCGCGCTTGGGCCCGAAGCCGCGCCGGCCCTCCGGCGGGTACTTGCAGGCCGCCACCAGCTCGCGGCAGTCCTCCACCGTCTTTACCATCGGCGCCAGGATGCCTTCCCAGCCCATGTCGAGCAGCTGCTTGATCCGGACATGGTCGTTCCAGGCGACCCGGATCATCGGCACGGTCGGACTGCCGTTCAGCGCCATCAGCATGGTCTGCAGGACCTGCAGGTCGAACGGCGAGTGCTCGCTGTCGACCATCAGATAGTCGAAGCCGACCTTGCCCATGATCTCGGTGACGCTAGGGTCGGCGATAGTCAGCCAGGCGCCGATGACGGTGCCGCCGTTCCTCAGCTTCTCCTTCAGCGCCAGGGCGCGGGACAGCATGCCCTCGGGCGCCGTGCCGGCACCGGGCTCCAGTCCAGACGATTCAGCCACGCAACTCCTCCTCATGCTCGATCTTCTCCGGATCGAGCT
>NZ_WUJP01000420.1 GCF_009806515.1 Geminicoccus flavidas
CCATGTTGACGCCCGAGGCATGGGACAGACGGATCATTCCGCCCACCGGCCAGAGCGGGTCCTTCAGGAAGAACATGTTCACCAGGTTCCACTTCCACAGATATTCCTGATAGGGCGTGTGGATCGGCGACTGGGTCACCGAGAAGTGGATGCCGATCGGGGTCGAGTGCCCGTGCGGGATAGTGATCAGGTCGTGGACGGTGGCATAGGCCGCGATCTTCAGCGTCTCGGACAGGCCGCCGCACCAGTAGATGTCCGGCTGGATGATATCGAGCGCGTCCTTCTCGATGAAGCGCTTGAAGCC
>NZ_WUJP01000421.1 GCF_009806515.1 Geminicoccus flavidas
CCAGCGCGTGTACTCGTGCTCGGCACCGGAAAGCGGGATCCTGGTCTTGGCCTTCAGCTTCACATGGCTGTCGATCCGGTCCGGCATGAAACATTCCTCGATCCAGCGCGGCCGGTACTCCTCGATCCGGGAGCAGAGGTCGACGGCATAGTCGAGATTCATGCTCTGCCAGCAGTCGAGCATGATGTCGTAGTCATCGCCCAAGGTCTCGCGCAGCGTGCGGACCAGGGCGACATTGGCCTTCATGCCCTCGTGGCCGCTCATGGGGCCATGGCGGAAGAACCATTTCTGGGCCTGGAAGCCCTTCTCCTTGAACTCGATGGCCCGCTCGCGGACCAGGCCCAGGTCGAGCACGGCATAGCCCAGCATCGAGCAATAGGCCGGCACCTCTTCCCTTGTGGGGCCGCCCAGGATCCGCCAGACCGGCTGGCCGAACGTTTTGCCCTTCAGGTCCCACAGCGCGCACTCGACTGCGGAGACCGCGATCATCGCCGCTCCCTGGCGGCCATGGACCAGGCGGCGGTGCATCTGGTCGAACAGGAGTTCGATCGCCAGCGGGTCGCGGCCAACGATCATCGGCTGGAGCTGGGTGATTGCCAGCCAGGCGGCATCCGGCCAGATCGGCCCGGCCGTGCCGATCACGCCATCATCCGTATGCACCTCCAAAAAGTGCTGGGTCATCCGGAACTTGTCGGGCGCCACCTGCTCACCCCCCTCGTTCCAG
>NZ_WUJP01000422.1 GCF_009806515.1 Geminicoccus flavidas
GGTAAGCTGCGGTGCTCCTCGTACACGTCGATCGGCCGGACCAGCCGCTCCTCCCAGAAGGTGCCGTCCACCTGCATGGTCCCGGTGACCTTGCGGACCTTGAGCCGCGTGATCTTCATTCCCGCCTCTTCCTGATCATGACGTAGGGTCCAGCCCCTGGCGTCCGAGCGCCTCCAGGAAGCCGCGATGCGCCAGGTGGACGTGGTGGCGCAGTTCCGCCAGCGCCTCGGCGTCCCGGCCGGCCTCTAGATGCTCGACCACTGCCAGGTGGTCGCGCTGCGAGCCCTGGATCTGCTCGGGCGTGCGGATGAAATGGAAGCGCAGCCGCCTGATCCGGCCGGAGATCCGGGCATAGGCCTCGATCAGCTGGTCGTTGCCGCCCGAGCCGATGATCAGCTCGTGGAACGCCGTGTCGAACGGATGATAGTCGGCAGCCGGCCCACCCACCGCCGCGGCCGCCTGGTCGACATTGGCCCGCAGCGCACGACACAGCTCGGCCCGGTCCTTCATTGAGCCGATCTGCAGGGCACCCAGCTCCAGGATGGCGCGCAGCTCGCAGGTCTGCTGGACGTCCTTCTGGTCGAACACGGTCACGAACGTGCCGCGCTGCGGCCGGACCTCGACCAGTCCTTCCGCCTCCAGCTTGACGAAGGCCTCGCGCACCGGCGTGCGGCTGGTGCCGAGCTTCTCGGCGAGCATGCTCTCCGACAGCTGGCCGCCGGGGTCTAGCTGGCCCATCACGATCAGGTCGCGGATCTGGTCGGTGACCAGGGTCGCCAGGGAGCGCGGCCGGACGATCCGCATCGTCCGGGCGGCAATTGGCTGGGTCCGGGGCAGGTGCATGGCGGCTCAGGCGACCGGGGTGCGCGCACCCTTGCCGGCAAACCAGTCGACCAGGTTGCCGACCACGCATTCGCCCATGGCACCCATGGTCTCTTCGGTGCTGCTCGCCACGTGCGGGGTCAGCACCACATTGTCCAGGCGCAGGAGGGCGTCCGGCACGTTCGGCTCGTCATCGAACACGTCTAGCCCGGCCGCTCCCAGCCGGCCGCCCACCAGTGCGTCGACCAGGGCCGGCTCGTCCACCAGCCAGCCGCGTGCGATGTTGACGAAGATGCCGCGCGGCCCCAGCGCCTCGATGACCTCCTTGGGCACCAGGGGCGGGCTGCCCTTGGGCCCGCCGGCCGCGCACAGCACCAGCAGGTCGGAATCCTGGGCCAGTGCCACGGCGCTGTCGAAATACTGATAGGGCACGTCCTGCCGGACCGGGTCATGGTAGCCGATCCGGGTCTTGAACGCGGCCAGGCGGTGCGCGACCTCGCGGCCGATCCGGCCGAGGCCCAGAATGCCCACGCGCATGCCGGTGAGCTTGCGGCCGAGCGAGAGCCGCGTCCCGCCCTGCCAGGAGCCTTCCCGGATGAACCGGTCGCCCAGCGCGATCTTGCGGCAGGCGGCGAGCGCCAGCGCCACGGCGAGGTCGGCCACGTCGTCGAACAGCACTGGGGCCGTGCAGACCGTGATGCCGCGCTCGCGGCACAGCGACAGGTCGGTGGTCTCAAGACCCACGCCGTTGATGGCGCAGATCTCTAGATTGGGCATCAGCTCGATCTGGGCCCGGGACAGGCCAGCCATGCCGTGGCTGGCCACGCCGCGGACCCGCTGGCCGACCTCGCGCAGCATGGCGAGCGGGTCGGCCGCCCCGTAGACCCGGTGCACGACGAAGTGCCGCTCCAGCGCCTCCATGACTTCCGGCCGCTGCGCACCCACCGCCGCGATCTCGACCCTGCCCGCCTGCCCGTCGCTCATCTGTGCTCCTGCTCCACTCGCTCAGCAAATGCCGGGCATCAGGCCCGGCGGTAGATTCGCTCCGCCCGGCGCTGCGCCTCGGCCGCCGCCTCCTCGGGCGTGGCCTCGCCGGTCACCACGGTCGAGTACATCTGGAGGACGATCCCGTCCGCCCGCGCCGCCGAGGCCGCCTCGCCCGGACTGCCCTTGTAGCTCTGCGGCAAGGCGTTGCGCATGATGTTGCGGAACGGCGTATAGAGCGGATCGGCATTCCAGATCGGCGTGGCGTCGTAGGCCTGGAGCGGATGGGTCCAGTAGCCGACGCTCGCCTCCTGCCAGGGCACGTACTGCTCCTGCTCCATCATGAAGCGCAGGTACTGCTTGGCCGCGTTCGGATACTTGCTGTACTTGAAGATCACGCCGTTGATGACCAGCGCCCCCTGGGTGGGCTTGCCCACCGGGCCCACCGGATAATCGGCATGGCCGATATCGTCGGCCATCGCCCGCATGGCCGGGTCGTCCGCATTCTTGGCGGCGTAATAGACCGAGATGCCGTTCGAGGTGAGCCCGATCTCGCCCGCCAGGAACGCCTTGTTGTTCGACGGGTCGAGCCAGGAGATCGTGCCGGGGATGAAGGTCTTGGCCAGCTCGTTGACGTAGTTCAGCGATTCGATGGTCTTGGGATTGTCGATCACCACCTGGTCGTTCTCGTCGACCAGCGAGCTGTCATAGCCCCACAGCATTGTATCGGTCCAACCGCCGTCGCCCACCGCGCCGAAGGCGAAGCCGGCCGGGTGACCGATCCTCTGCAGCTCCTGGCAGAGCTTGAGGAAGCCCGGGAAGTCCTTGGGGAACTCGTCGAACCCGGCCTCCTTCACCCAGGACTTGCGATAGACCATGGCAGCGCCGTTGCCGCCGACCGGGATCGCGATCCAGTCCTCGCCGCGCTTGCCGTAGAACGAGCAGACCGGGAACCAGCCGCCATACTTCTTGCCGAGATAGTCGGCCAGGTCATTCAGCGGGACGAGCTTGTCGGCGAAGAGTTGCGGGTCCTCCTGCCAGGCCAGGGCAATGTCCGGCCCGGTGCCGACATTGGCCGCGACCGCGGTCTTGGGCCGCAGGTCCTCCCAGCTCTCGCTGTCGACCCGGACCTCGACGCCGAACTGCTCCGTAAACTTCTTGGTGTTCTCCAGCCACTGGGTCTCGTCGCCCGGCACGAACTTGGCCGGCCGCAGCACGCGCAAGGACGCGCCCTCCTCCACCGGCCAGTCCGGCACCGGCACGTCCGCGGCCTGGATCTGGGCAAATGCACCCCGGGCGAAGGCGGCGCTCGCCATCAGCCCCAGGCCTGCCCGCATCACCGAGCGTCGGGTCGAACCACCCATGATCTAACCTCCCAGATTGGCGATCTTCGTCGCGTATCACTCTGCCATACTAGCATGGCACGACTGTCGCAACCGCCCCGGGGAAGATCCGTCACGTCAGCCTTGCCGCAGTTCGCGGCGCACCCAGTCCACCACCGAGCCGTGCCGCGGCTGCCAGCCGAGCTCGGCCCGCGCCAGGTCCGCGCGCACCCGGCTGTTGGAGGCGAGCGCGAACATCGCCTTCTCGAACCCCCATTCCGCGATCGCCTCGTCGGCCGGCCAGCTCTGCGCCTCGCCCAGGCCCAGCGCGTCGGCGATCGCCTGGACCAGTTCCTTGAACGACGCCTCGCCGTTCTCGACGAAATAGAACGAGCCGGGCTTCGCCCGCTCCAGCGCCAGGAGGTAGAGGTCAGCCATGTCCTCGACATGGACATTGGCCCAGCGGTTCAGGCCGCGGCCGACATGGCGCGCGATCCCGCTCCGCTCCGCCTGGCGCACCAAAGCCGGGATCTGCACGCTGTCGCGATTCAGGCCCAGCCCATGGCCGTAGATCAGCGTGTTGCACAGGACCACCGAGCGCACGCCCACCGCCGCCGCCTCGCGCACCCGCTGGTCGACCCGTACCCGCGCCGCCTTCTCCGGCTCCGGCGTGACCTCCTCCAGCCGCCGGTAGATCCGCTCGTCCGGCTCGCCCCGCGCATCGTTGGCGGCGATGCTGGAGCCGCTGGTGTGCAGGAACGGCTTGTTCG
>NZ_WUJP01000423.1 GCF_009806515.1 Geminicoccus flavidas
AGCCGGCGAGCGCCCGGATCAGCATCTCCACGGCACCGCGATGATCGGAACTGGCGGCATTCACCACTGCATCCGCGTGTTTGGCCTGCTCTGCCAGCAGCCGGGCATCATCCAGCGTGCCGACCACCGCCTCCATGCCCCGCGCACGCAGCTGCTCCGCCTTCGCGTCGCTGCGAACCAGGCCAATGATGCGGTGGCCCGCCGCCTTCAGCCGCTCGGCGACCGAGCCGCCGATATAGCCCGAAGCGCCGGTGACGAAGATGTCCATGCTCTGCCTTTCGCTGCCCTGATCCTGCGCCGGATGAAGCCGTATCTGCTCAGGCCCACTCGCCCCGGCGCATCACCGGTACCCGCCCGCCATCGGCATGGACCCCATCAATATCGATCTCGCCCGAGCCGATCATCCAGTCGATATGGATCAGGCTCTGGTTGCCGCCGCGCGCCGCCACTTCCTCGGGCGTGAGCTTGCTGCCGTCGATGAAGCACTTGGCATAGCACTGGCCGAGCGCGATGTGCGAGGCGGCGTTCTCGTCAAACAGGGTGTTGTAGAACAGCAGCCCGCTCTGCGAGATCGGCGACGAGTTCGGCACCAGGGCTACTTCACCCAGCCGCCGCGCCCCCTCGTCCGTGTCCATCACCTTGGTCAGCACTTCCTCGCCCTTGGCCGCGCGCACCGACACCGCCCGACCGCCCTCGAAGCGGACCTCGATGTCCTGGATCAGCGTGCCCTGGTGCGAGAGCGGCTTGGTGCTGCGCACGACGCCATCGACCCTGGCTGCGTGCGGCGTGGTGAACACCTCCTCGCTCGGAATGTTCGGGTTGCATTCGATGCCGTTCTTGGCGGTGGAAGCACCACCCTGCCAGAAATGGCCATCCCCCAGGCCCACCGTGAGGTCGGTGCCGGGGCCGGAAAAATGCAGCGCGGCGAAGTGGTGCTCGTTCAGCCAGTCGCGGCGTGCATGGAGGCGGGCATTATGCTCGCGCCAAGCCGCCACCGGGTCCGCCTGGTCGACCCGGGACGCGGCGAAGATCGCATCGGCCAGCTTGCGCACCGCGACCTCCTCCGGCTCGCCCGGGAACACCACCATCGCCCAGGACGGGTTCGGGTAGGACACGATCGTCCAGTTGATGTCGAAGCCGACGATTCGCTCCAGTGCTGGCTTGTAGGCCGTGGAGTTCGCCCGGTTGGCACGCGCCACCTTGGCCGGATCCTGGTCGGCCAGCAGCATCGGATTGTCGCCCGCGATCGCGAGCCGCGCGGCATTGCCGGCGAACGCCTTGGCCATGCCCTCGTAGAGCCAGCCGCTCGCCCGGTCGAAGCTGGCATCGGCGCCGTAGCGATAGCGCGCCAGCGCCGTCTCCTCGTCGGCGAAGAAGGTGGTCACCAGCCCCGCCCCGGCCTTGTAGGCATGCTCGGTGATCCGCCGCACCAGCGGCAGGGCGGCGATCGGCGCGGTCATCACCAGGTCCTGGCCCTCGGCCAGCCGCAGCCCGACCTTGACGGCCGCCTCGCCCAGCCGGTCGAGCATGTTCGGATCAACGCCTGCCGGCGCGGCAAGGGACAGATCGGACATCGCATCGCTCCTTTTCGGCCAACGGCTCCGGCCCTAAGCCATATCGGCTGGGCCGGAGGTTAGCCAGTGCGGGTGCGAACCGCAGCCGGATGGGAGCGCCTGCCCAGCCCTGCCTCACCGCTCGGCGGGGCGGTCGTGCGGGTGGACCGAGCGGAACCCGATCGCTATCCGGTTCCAGGCGTTGATCGTGGTGATCGCCAGCGTCAGCTTGACGATCTCCTCCGGGGAGAACTCCCGCGCCACCTCGGCATAGACCTCGTCCGGCGCATGGCCCTGGGTGATCAGGGTGAGCGCCTCCGTCCAGGCCAGCGCCGCCCGCTCACGCGCGGTGAACATGCGCGATTCCCGCCAGGCGCTCAACAGGTAGATCCGCTCCTCCCGCTCGCCATGCTTGCGCGCGTCGCTGGTATGCATGTGCAGGCAGAAGGCACAGCCATTGATCTGCGAGGCGCGGATCTTCACCAGCTCGTGCAGGCTGTGCTCCAGCCCGTCCGCCGCCAGCCGCTCGGCCATCTCGATCATCGGCTGCATCGTCTTCGGCGCGACTTGGTAGGGGTTCAGTCTGGCTTCCATGATGACCTCTTCTGGCATCGTTGACGCTCCAGAGACGAGGTGGCCCCGGCGGATGTGACATGGGTTCACGCCGCGTCGTGGAAGATGATCCCCAGCGTGTGCCGCCGCCCGCTGCGCAGCGGGCTCACCCCATGGCGCATGTTGGCACGATACAGGCTGCGCGTGCCCCGGACCGGTCGGTGGCGCACCGGGAAGACCACCGCGTCGCCCTGGCGGAGCGGCGCCACCAGGACCCGCGACTGCATGCGCGGGCGCTGCTCGGTGAGCACGAACTCGCCGCCGGTGAAGTCCCGCCCGGGCTCGGACAGGAGGCAGGCGACCTGCAGCGGGAAGACATGGGCGCCGTACACATCCTGGTGCAGGCAGTTGTAGTCGCCCGGCCCGTAGCGGAGCAAAAGCGGGGTTGGCCGGGTCTGGCCGGCCGTATGGCACTGGGCCAGGAAGGCCGGCAGGTCCGCAGGATAGCGCTCCGGCAGCCCCATGATCTCCGCCCAGCGGTTGGCGACCGTGGCCAGCACCGGATAGAGCCGGCTGCGCAGTTCCTGGACCACGTGCGGCAGGGGATAGGCGAAATACTGGTACTCGCCCTGGCCGAACCCGTGACGGCTCATCACGATCCGGCTGCGAAAAGCGCCAGCGTCGTCATAGCCATCCGCCAGCGCCCGGCAGGTCGCGGCATCGAGCAGGCCCGGCAGCATGGCGGCGCCGGTCGCATCCAGCTCCGCCAGCACCGCCGCGGCATCGGGAGAGGCGCTCAACCCTTTGCCTCCCGCTCGAGCAATTGCCGCTTGCGTGCCACCCCCCAGCGATAGCCGGAGAGGTCGCCGTCGCTGCGCACCACCCGGTGGCAGGGCACCGCCACGGCCAGGCGATTGGCGGCACAGGCCAGCGCCACTGCGCGCACCGCCTTGGGCGCGCCGATCCGCTCGGCGATCTCGGCATAGCTCGCCGTGGCACCGGGCGGGATCTCCCGCAGCGCCCGCCAGACCCGTTCCTGGAAGGCGGTGCCCTGGACGTCGAGCGGCAGGTCGAGCCCCAGTTTCGGCGCCTCGACGAAGCGCACCACCGCCGCCACCCAGTCCTGGAACCGCTCGTCGCCGGCCGCCAGTTCCGCCTTAGGGAAGCGCAGGGCCAGGTCGCGCTCCAGCAGGGCCGGATCGTCGCCCAGCAGGATCGCGCAGATCCCGGTCTCGCTGGCCGCCACCAGCAGCTGGCCCAGGCTG
>NZ_WUJP01000424.1 GCF_009806515.1 Geminicoccus flavidas
CACCCGGTCACGGCGAACTGGATCCGCCGTCCCTGCCCGCCCTGGCGCAGCTCGGTCGGGCGCATGCCCAGCACCTTGCCGGCCTCGGCATAGAAGCGCCCGTTGGAGTTGAACCCGGCATCGTAGATGGCGGCGGTCACCGTCTCGCTGCGGCCAAGCTCTGCCCGCACCCGCCGCGCCCGCCAGGCCGCGGCATAGGCCCTGGGTGTGAGCCCGGTCCGCTCCTTGAACAGCCGGTGGAAGTGGAACCGGCTGAGGCCCACGGCATCGGCCAGATGGGCCAGGTCCGGCAGCTCCTCGGCCGTCTCGATCAGCCGGCAGGCCTTGGCGACCGCCTGGGCCTGGTGGCGGTCCTGCGGCTCCAGGTCCGGCCGGCAGCGCTTGCAGGGCCGGAAGCCCGCCCGCTCCGCCTCGGCCGGGCTGTCGTGGAAGCTGACATTCTCGCGCTTCGCCGGCCGCGCCTTGCAGGACGGCCGGCAGTACACGCCGGTGGTGCGCACCGCGAACCAGAAGGCACCGTCCGCTGCCTGGTCACGCGCCTGCACCGCCGCCCAGCGTGCCTCGTCGGTCTGGAACTCGCCCTGGTCCATGCTGGTCGGCCGGATGCCCCGGATGTCGATCTGCGTCATCGTCATGTAGCGATCTCCTGGCGGCAACGTGAGGCCGAAGGCGACACGCCCGCTGCATGACGCATCCTGATGCTTGCCGCCGGTTGCCGCACTCCGCGGCTTGCGCCGCAATCCGCCCTGCGTCACCACCGGTCCTGGTCAGGGCTGGAGGGATGGCTGGCGATGGTGCTGCCGCGTGACTGTGAGGTGCTGGTGGTGGGTGCCGGGCCGGCCGGGCTCAGCCTCGCCGCCGAGCTGGAGCGCCAGGGGGCCAGCGGCGTGCTGCTGGTCGACCGGCTGGCGGAGGGCAGCAACCTGTCGCGCGCCGCGGTGATCCATGCGCGCACGCTGGAAGTGCTGGAGCCCCTGGGCGTCACGGCGGAGCTGCTGCGCGCCGGCCATGCCGTCCAGGTCTTCCGCATGCGCGAGCATGACCGGCTGCTCGCCACCATTCCCTTCGACCGGCTGCCCAGCGCCTATCGCTGCGTATTGATGTGCCCGCAGGACCGGACCGAGCAGATCCTGCATCAGTGCCTGACCGCACGCGGCGGCACAGTGGCACGGCCCTGCCGCCTGGTCCGGCTGGAGCAGGCGCCGGACCAGGTCCTGGCCGACCTGGAGACAGATTTGGGCACGCAGCAGGTGGCTGCCCGGTACGTGGTCGGCTGCGATGGCGGCCACAGCTTCGTGCGCGAGGCGGCCGGCATCGACTTTGTCGGCGGCACCTACGAGGAATCGTTCGTCCTGGCCGACCTGCACATGGACTGGCCGCTCGGCCCGGACGAGGCGAGCCTGATGCTGTCGCCGGACGGGCTGATGGTGGTGGTGCCGTTCCCGGGCGGACGCTACCGGATCGTCGCGACGATGGCCGACGCCCCGGCCGAGCCCGACCTCGCCACCGCGCAGGCGCTCCTGGACCGGCGCGGGCCGCAGCAACAGCGGGCGGTGGCGCGCGACTTGGTCTGGAGCTCGCGCTTTCGCATCCATCACCGCGTCGCCGCGACCTTCCGCAAGGACCGCGTGCTCCTGTGCGGCGATGCCGCCCATGTCCACAGCCCGGCGGGCGGCCAGGGGATGAACACCGGCATCCAGGACGCAGTGAGCCTGGCCCGCCCGCTGATCGCAGCATTGCGCCAGGGCGACACGGCCGGGCTGGACGCCTGGGCGACAGCACGCCGGCACAACGCCCAGCGCCTGGTGGCGATGACCGACCGGATCACCCGGATCGCCACCGTGCGCTCGACGCCGGCCCGGCTCCTGCGCAACCTGGCGCTGCAGACCGTGACCCGCCTCCCGCCCCTGCAGCGCAGGATCGCCTTCCGCCTGGCCGAGCTGGACCTGCGCTGAACACGGCAGATGGCCCCGCCGGGCTTACCGGCGGGGCCATCCATGCGAAGGATCGACTACTGGTCAGGTGGCGGCGCGGTTGATCTTGGCTTCCGCCATCTGGGTCAGCTTCACGTCAGTCGCCTTCTCCTCGTCCAGGTTCTGCTGGAGCACGCTGGCGCAGTCGTTGCGGCCGAGCTGCTTGGCCCAGGCGATCAGCGTGCCGTAGCGGGTGATCTCGTAATGCTCGACCGCCTGGGCGGAGGCCACCAGCGCCGCGTCCAGCACCTCCTTGTCGGCGACCTCGCCGGCCACCTCGTTGGCCTCCTTGATGATCCCATCGATGGCCGGGCAAGTGACGCCCTTGGCCTGGACGCCGTGCATCTTGAAGACCTGCTCCAGGCGCTGGAGCTGGTTCTCGGTCTCGCGCAGATGCTGCTCGAAGCCAGACCTCAACTGCGGGTTGGTCGCCTTGCTGATCATCTTCGGCAAGGCCTTGGTGATCTGCTGCTCCGCGTAGTAGATGTCCTGGAGCTGATGGACGAACAGATCATCCATCGTCTTGATATCGCTCGTTAATAGACCCATGGCTTTCTCTCCCGGCCCGGATCCTGCTCGGTCCGTGGCCAATACTGAATGTCAGTGATGCGCGTGCTGTTCCGCGTTGCGCTTGCGGGTCGCTGCCGCCTTCTTCGCTGACGCGGAACGCTCGGCCGCCGAACGGGACGCCGACGCCTTGCCGCCCTTCTCGCCGCCCTTGTGGGCGGCCGGATGGCCGGTATGGGCGCCCTTGCCGGAGCCGCCACTCTTCTTGCCGCCACCGTCGTCCTTGTTGACGGTGGCCCAGGCGCGCCGCTCGGCCTCGTTCTCCGACACGCCGCGCGCCTCGTAGCCTTCCGCGATATGCTCGGCCTTGCGCTTCTGCTTGTCGGTGTACTTGGACTTGTCGCCCTGTGGCATCGATGCCTCCAGTTCTGGCTGCCTCAAGAACCGCCCTGCCGCCAGTGAGTTCCCCGTTGACTGCCTGGCACCGGAGAACCTGCCGCCCCCCGCCGAGTTTCAGCCTCGACGCGAAGGAGGCGGCGATTGGCGCAGGCAGGCGACATCCGGATCGGCATCTCGGGCTGGACCTACCCGCCCTGGCGCGGCGGCTTCTATCCCAGGGGCCTGCCCCAGCGCGCCGAGCTGGCCCATGCCGCCCGGGTCTTCCGCACGATCGAGATCAACGGCACCTTCTACGGCCTGCAGAAGCCCGCGACCTTCGCCCGCTGGGCCGAGGCCACGCCGGAAGGCTTCGTGTTCGCAGTCAAGGCGCCGCGCTTCATCACCCATGACAGCGGCCTGACGGACCCCGAGACGCCGATCGCCAACTTCCTGGCCTCAGGCGTCCTGCGCCTGGGCGACCGGCTGGGCCCGATCCTCTGGCAGTTCCCGCCGGGCTTCCGCTTCGAGCCGGAGCCGTTCGCGGCCTTCCTGGCACTCCTGCCCAAGGACGGACCGGCCGCCCTCGCCT
Source organism: Geminicoccus flavidas (assembly GCF_009806515.1). Taxonomy (GTDB): domain Bacteria; phylum Pseudomonadota; class Alphaproteobacteria; order Geminicoccales; family Geminicoccaceae; genus Geminicoccus; species Geminicoccus flavidus. Next base: position 3,448 of record NZ_WUJP01000424.1, read on the forward strand.
TGGCCCTGCGCCACGACACTCATGTCGGCGAGCACACCTGGCTCGCGGCGGACGGGATCGGCCGCATCCGCCATGCCGTGGAGATCCGCCACGAGAGCTTCTGCACGCCCGATTTCGTCGCCCTGCTCCGCCGCCACGGCGTGGCCCTGGTCGCCGCCGACGCTCCCCGCTGGCCGGCCTTATTCGACCTCACCGCCGACTTCGCCTATTGCCGGCTCCATGGCGGCGAGCAGCTCTACCGCAGCAGCTACGACCCGGCCTCGCTGGACCGCTGGGCGGCTCGCCTCCAGGCCTGGAGCCAGGGCCTGCCCATGACCGACGGCCGCATCATCGCGCCCGGCGGCGCTCCCGCGCCCGTGCCGCGCGACGTCTATCTCTACTTCGACAACACCATGCAGCAGGCAGCCCCGGTCGATGCCCTGGCCCTGATCGACCGGCTCCAGCCGGCAGAGGCCGGTTGAGCCTCAACCCATCCGCACGCTCGGATCGTGCTCGCCCACCAGGCGCAGGTCCTCCACGAACTTCGCGTACTCGCTTGCCCGCAGCGCCTCGTCCGGCACGCGCAGCAGGTAGGACGGGTGCACCGTCGCCATCATCTCGGCGTCGTTGTCGGTTTTCAGCACCTGGCCGCGCACCGAGCGCAGCGAAGTCGCCTTGCCGATCAGGCTCTGCACCGCAGTCGCCCCCAGCGCCACCACCAGCTTCGGCCGGATCGTGGCGAGTTCGCCGGTCAGCCAGGGCCGGCAGGCGCGGATCTCGCCCGCATTGGGCTTCTGGTGGATGCGCCGCTTGCCGCGTGGCTCGAACTTGAAGTGCTTCACCGCATTGGTGACATAGACCTTCTGCCGGTCGAGCCCGGCCTCGCCCAGCGCCCGGTCGAACAGCTGCCCGGCGGGACCCACGAACGGCCGGCCCTTCAGGTCCTCGCTGTCGCCCGGCTGCTCGCCGACGAACACCACGCTGGCATGCTCCGGCCCCTCGCCGAACACGGTCTGGGTGGCTGGCGCCCAGAGCGGGCAGTTGCGGCAGCCGGCGGCTTCGGCGCGCAGTTCCTCCAGCCGGGTGACGGCCTGGGCATCGGCCATGGCGCTCGCTCCCAAGGGTTGCATGGCGGGTCGTTGCGGCTGCGGATTGGGCAGCGCTGGTACCGCAGCAACCATCTCGCGGGCACGCCGTTCCGCGCTCTCCACCAATGGCCGGATCAGCCGGGCCTCGGGCAGGTTCTTCCAGTATTTCTCCGGCATCTCCGAGCGCATCGCCTGCACCTTCAGCCGGGCCGGGTTGAAGATCGCCGCGTAGTAGCTGCGCCAGAGCTCCTCCAGCGCATCCTCGGACGGTGCCGCCGAGCGCGGCACGCCACCGGCGAAGCTGAGTTCCGCCCCGTCCCAGTGCACTGAGCGCTCCGAGGTCAGGATCGACCAGCGCATCGCAGCGAAGCGCCGCTGGAAGAATGGCGCAGCCGCCTCGACGATATGATGCTCCGGCTCGAACCAGGCGATGAACTGCTGCCCCCCGTCCTCGGCCTCGATTGCCCGGAAGCGGACGAAGGCATGCATCTTGTGGATGTCGCGGCGCACCGCCTTGGCCATCCCGGCGACCCGCGCCACCAGCGGGTCGATCGCCACCGCCAGCACGTCGCGTTGGCGCAGCACCGCCTGGAGCAGCGCATAGAGCAGGGCGAACCGCTCCGGGTCCCGGTGGCAGATCGCCGTCTCCGCCAATTGGAGAAAGCGGCGCGGCACGGAGAAACCGGCTTCCGCACCCGGCAGCGGCGCCGGCTCGGGCTGGAACAGTCCCGCTGCCTCCCCGGCTACCCGCCACTCGATCGCCTCGCCGGGCGTGCCCGCCAGTGCAAACGCCCTGGCCCAGCGCCGCCAGCCCTCCAGGTCGACCGGCGAGGCCAGCTCCGCCAGATAGCTCACAAGGCCAGCTCGAGCTGCCGGGCCGGCGGCCGCAGCCGCTCCACCAGCCGCTCCCCGTCCAGGAGCCTGGTGGCCGGCCGGTGGTCCGGCAGCACCACGAACGGCAGCACCTTGCCAACCGGCACCCGCAACCGGGCGAGATCGTCGCTGCGCACCAGCCGGAAGCGCCGGGCCGAGAGGATCCGCTCGACCGACTTGGTGCCCAGCCCCGGCACGCGCAGCAGCTCCTCGCGGCTGGCCCGGTTCAGGTCGAGCGGGAACCGGTCGCGGTGCTGGAGCGCCCAGGCGAGCTTCGGGTCGATGTCGAGCGGCAGCATACCCGAGGCGGGCGCGATCTCGTCGACGGTGAAGCCGTAGAAGCGCAGGAGCCAGTCGGCCTGGTAGAGCCGGTGCTCGCGGAGCAGCGGCGGTGCCGCCAGCGGCAGGCCGGCGCTGGCGTCGGGGATCGGGCTGAAGGCGGAATAATAGACCCGTTTCAGCCGGTACGAGCCGTACAAATTGGCCGACGTGTCCAGGATGGTCCGGTCCGATGCCCCGTCCGCGCCGACGATCATCTGGGTGCTCTGCCCGGCCGGCGCGAAGCGCGGTGCCCGTACGCTGCGCCGCTTCTCCTCCGTGGCCTCCTCCAGCCGCACCCTGAGGTCACCCATGGTGCGCCGGATCGCGCGCACGTCCTTCTCCGGCGCCAGTGTCTTCAGGCCCGTCTCGGTCGGCAGCTCGATATTGATCGAGAGCCGGTCGGCATGGAGCCCGGCCTCGGCCACCAGCTCGGGCGCCGCATCGGGAATGGTCTTGAGGTGGATATAGCCGCGGAACCCGTGCCCGACCCGCAGGGTGCGCGCCACCAGGACCAGCTGCTCCATCGTGTAGTCCGGGCTGCGGATGATGCCCGAGGACAGGAACAGGCCCTCGATATAGTTGCGCTTGTAGAAGTCGAGGGTCAGGTCCACGACCTCGCGCACGGTGAAGCGCGCCCGGCGTACGTTCGAGGACGACCGGTTGATGCAGTAGCGGCAGTCGAACATGCAGGCATTGGTCAAGAGGATCTTGAGCAGCGAGATGCAGCGCCCGTCCGGCGCATAGGAATGGCAGATCCCCATGCCCTCGGTGGAGCCAATGCCCTTGCCGTCGGCCGAATGCCGCTTCTCCGTGCCGCTCGACGCGCAGGACGCGTCGTATTTCGCGGCATCGGCCAGGATTTCCAGCTTGCTTTGGACGTCCATCCGCTCGACCTTCGCCGGCAGCCATCGAGGTTGCCGCTATGTTCCAGTCCGAGCCGCGCACGAGCAAGCGTGGCGGCCCTGGCCAGCGGACCGGCCGCCGCCTGGATCGGTATACGCAGCCACGTCCCGCCCAGATCACCCGGCATGTCCAAGAGCACCCGTGCGACCCAGTTCCTCCAGCGGGCCAAGGTCACGTTTGAGACCGTCACCTACGACTACGACCCGGACGCCGACCGGGTTGGCCTGCAGGCGGCGGAAGCGATCGGCGTTCCCCCGCACCGTGTGCTGAAGACGCTGATGGCCGAGGTCGACAGCCGGCCGGTCTGCGTGATCGTGCCTTCCGACCGCGAGGTCAGCATGAAGAAGCTCGCCGCCGCGTTTGCCGGCAAGTCCGCCCAGATGATGCGCCCTGCGGATGCCGAGCGGCTGACCGGCTACCATGTCGGCGGGATCAGCCCGTTCGAACAGAAGAAGCGTGTGCCCGTCGCGATCGAGGCCAGCGCCATGGACGAGGAGCATGTCTTCCTCAATGGCGGGCAGCGCGGCCTCCAGCTCCGCATGGCGCCGGGCGATGCCCGCGCGGCGCTGGACGCGAAGATCGCCTCCCTGGTCGCCTGAGGAACCCTTCACCGGCGGCCAGTCTTCTTGTCCGGCAGGATGCAGGGGAAGAGTGCGATGTCGCCTGGGACCGCCGGTCCGATCCACGCCTACCTGTCCGGCCACGGAAAGGATGGCGCCGGCCGCAGCCTGGACAGCGTGCTGGCCCTGTCCGACCGCCAGCTGGAACGTATCCACGACTACATCCAGTGGCTGTTCCCGCTGCCGACCCGCAGCATGGCCCAGCCGCACTCCCCGGTGCTGACCGGTGAAGAGATCGAGGCGATCCGTGCGGATCCGGCAGCCCTGGCCAATCTCGCCCGGGCGACCGAGCGGATGCTGGTCTTCTACCGGCAGACCGACGACTGGCTGGTGCCGAGCGACCACAACCATCTGCGGATCAGCCGGATCCTGCAGAGCCTGTCCATCCTGAGCGGGCCGGAGGCCGCCCGCCGGTTCTACACGGCGATTATCGCCCGGGTGGAAGCCACCGGGACCCGGATCGCGCCCGGCAACCGGCGCTACTGGGACGCCGCGGTGCAGGCCGAGGGTGCAGGCGGCGGGAAGCCTCCGGGCGGACGCGCTACCTGAACCCGGGCAACCGGCCCCGGGACCGCATCAGCCATCATGAAGTCGAAGGCGAACTGGACCGGCTTCTCCTCCGGCAGCGCCATCGCCAGCTCCATGCAGGTGGCCGTGGGCGAGACATAGAGGAAGCCGACGCCCTGGGCCTGTGCTGCGGCGCGCGCCAGCTCGAGCTTCGCCGCGGGCATGCGTTCGTCTGCCAGCGGTGCCGTGTCGCTCACCATCATCATCGGATGCATGTCGCCGCCGCGATGGCGCAGCTCGTCGCGATGCGCCGCGAGCTTGCGGATGTCGCAGATGATCTCGCCGGCGCGGAGGCGGCCACTGGCCCGCTCGGACGCCTTCACCTCGATGGCGGCCAGCATGTGCCTGAGCGTCGCCTGCCGGTTCCGCCGCCGCCAGTCGCCGCCGATCGCCGGGCGGAAGATCACGATGTCCGGGATGGGCTCGAAGCCGCCCTGCTTGCGCATCAAGAGCCTGGAACAGCGGCGTCACCGGCGCGTCGATCCACTGCTTGACGTTCATGCCGAACTGGGTAGCGGCAGGCCGCCCGGCGCAGGCAGTGATAGGCGATGGCTTGGTAGTGCAGTTCGCCGCCGAGCGCGCTGCGGCATTCCTCCACGGTCAGCGGCCAGGCCTCGGCGACGAGCCGCACCGCATCGACGATGTTCCGAACCGGCTGCACCCACATTTCCGGCACGGTCTCCGCCGCCCGCTCCGCACCACCCGGACGGGTTCTTTCACCTGAACCGCATGAACCTGTGCCATCCGCCCTTCACCCTTCCCTGGGCCTGCTTCGAGCCGGCACCGGCCGGATACGATGTAGTCCGCAAACACCGCTTCGGCGCAAGCGGCACAGGAGCAGACGAGCATGATGGTTCATCCATGAAACCAGATGGACACCCAAGAAGTAGATGCGGAATTAAGGAATCATTTTGCCAGAATTGTCCGAGTTTTTCTTCCTTGATCCGACCCTCTCGCCTCACGAGCGCCCATGGGACCGCAGGTATGTCCATGCTATCCTGCCTGCCCAGTCCACTGGATCACGCCATGCCACTTCTGCTGAAGCCATGCACAGCAATTTGCACGAACGAACCCGAGCGCCACCGGCATGGCTTTTTACACGAACGAACCCGGAGCCCTGGTCCTGGCCACGTGAAACCTCCGCCCGCCTCCCCTATTCTCTCCGCAGCAACCGGCTCGGGGCTCGCATGACTTTCCGTTCCATCTACCGCCACGGCTTTGCCCGGATCGCCGCCTGTACCACGACCTGCAGCATCGCCGATCCCATGACCAATGCCCGGACCATCCTGGCGATGGCCAGGCGCTGCCATGAGCAGGCGGTGGCGGTGGCGGTGTTCCCGGAGCTCTCGTTGTCCGGCTATGCGATCGACGACCTCCTGCTCCAGGACCCGC
>NZ_WUJP01000425.1 GCF_009806515.1 Geminicoccus flavidas
TGCTCGATGCGGTGGACGACGCGCTGGCGGACCTCCTGGACGGCAGCCGCCACCTCCTGCCCCTCCTGCTGGTGGGTGCCCCCGTCCGCCACCGCAACCGCATCTACAACGCGGCGGTAGCGATCCATCGCGGCCGCCTGCTGGGCGTAGTGCCGAAGGTCCACCTGCCGAACTATCGCGAGTTCTACGAGCACCGCCACTTCGCGTCGGGCCAAGACACGGACGGCGAGACGGTGATCCTCGGCGGCCAGACGGCCCCGTTCGGCACGGACCTCCTGTTCGCCGCCGACGACATCGAGGGGCTCGTCGTCCATGTCGAGGTCTGCGAAGACGTCTGGGTGCCGATCCCGCCTAGCAGCGACGCGGCGCTGGCGGGTGCCACCGTGC
>NZ_WUJP01000426.1 GCF_009806515.1 Geminicoccus flavidas
TGGCCAACCTGTCCGCCTCAAACATCACCATTGCCAAGGCCGAGACCCGCAAGCTGCTGGCCCAGTCGCAGTCGGCCCGGTGCCTCGCCGCCTATGTCTACTCGGCCTCGGGGGCCGGCGAATCCACCACCGACCTCGCCTGGGACGGCCAGACCTCGATCTTCGAGAACGGCAGGGTGCTGGCCGAGAGCGGCCGCTTCCCGCCGGGCGACCAGATGGTGACGGCCGATGTCGACCTCGACCTGCTCCGCCAGGAGCGCGCCCGTCAGGGCACGTTCGACGACAACCGCCGCCGCTTCCAGGAGGTGACCGACCGCTACCGCGTCGTGCCCTTCGAGCTGGCGGCGCCGCTGGCCGATGTCGGCCTCCGGCGGGTCGTCGAGCGTTTCCCGTTCGTGCCGGCCGACCCGGCGCGCCTCGCCCAGGACTGCTACGAGGGCTACAACATCCAGGTCGCGGGCCTCACCCAGCGCCTGCGCGCCACCGGCATCGACAAGGTGTTGATCGGCGTCTCGGGCGGGCTGGATTCGACCCATGCCCTGATCGTGGCCGCCAAGGCGATGGACCACTTAGGCCTGCCGCGTACCAACATCCTGGCCTACACCATGCCGGGCTTCGCCACCTCGGACCTGACCAAGACCAACGCCATCCGCCTGATGAGCGCGCTCGAGGTCGCCTGGCAGGAGCTAGACATCCGCCGGACCGCCACGCAGATGCTCAGGGATCTAGGCCACCCGTTCGGCCGGGGCGAGCCGGTCTACGACGTCACCTTCGAGAACGTGCAGGCGGGCCTGCGCACCGACTATCTCTTCCGCCTGGCCAACCACCATGGCGGCCTGGTGATCGGCACCGGCGACCTGTCCGAATTGGGCCTCGGCTGGTGCACCTATGGCGTGGGCGACCAGATGTCCCACTACAACGTCAATGCCGGAGTGCCGAAGACGCTGATCCAGCACCTGATCCGCTGGGTGATCTCGTCCGGCCAGTTCGGCGGCGACGTGCCGGCCACGCTGGAATCGATCCTCGCCACCGAGATTTCGCCGGAACTGGTGCCGGTGGAGGCCGGGGAGAAGCCGCAGAGCACCGAGGCCAAGGTCGGCCCCTACGAGCTGCAGGACTTCAACCTGTTCTACACGCTGCGCTACGGCTTCCGCCCCTCCAAGATCGCCTTTTTGGCGCTGATGGCCTGGGAGCAGGCCGATCGCGGTGCTTGGCCGCCCGGCTTCCCGGAGGACCGGCGGCGCGCCTACGACCTCCCGCACATCCGCAAATGGCTGGAAGTGTTCATCCGCCGCTTCTTCGGCTTCAGCCAGTTCAAGCGCTCGGCCATGCCGAACGGCCCGAAGGTCGCGGCCGGCGGCTCGCTATCCCCGCGCGGCGACTGGCGGGCCCCCTCGGACGGCAACGCCAAGGCCTGGCTGGAGGAGCTGGAGCGGAACGTGCCTGCCGCCTGAGCGTTGGGCTCCCGGACCGGCCAGGCAAGGACGCCATGCAGGACGACGATCAGCTCAAATATGGCCCGCTCACCGCGAGCTGCGCGCATGTCTGCGTCGACATGCAGAGACTTTTCCACGAGGACACTGACTGGCACACGCCCTGGATGGAGCGGGTCCTGCCCAACGTGGTGCGGCTGGTCGAGGCCCATCCGGAGCGGACGGTCTTCACCCGCTTCATCCCCGCCAGACGTCCCGGCGAGGGTCGCGGCACCTGGCGGCGCTACTACGAGCGCTGGGAGTCGATGACGGTCGAGCGGCTGGGCCCGGAGATGGTCGAGCTGATCCCGGACCTGGCCCGGTTCGTCCCGCCGGCCGAGGTGGTCGACAAGCATGTCTATGGCCCCTGGGACGAGACCGACCTCCACGCCCGGCTCCAGCGCCGCGGCATCGACACGCTGGTGATCAGCGGCGGCGAGACCGATGTCTGCGTGCTCGCCACCATCATGGGCGCCATCGACCGTGGCTACCGGGTGGTGGTCGGCCACGACGCCTTGTGCAGTTCCTCCGACGAGACCCACGACGCCTCGCTCAGCCTCTACCACCGCCGCTTCGGCGTGCAGATCGAGGCGGTGTCGGTTCAGCTCATCCTGGATCAGTGGCGCTAGGCCGGTCCTCTTCCGGCCGCCCGTTCGGTGGCCACGAACCGCACCAGCTCGTCCATCGACCGGCCGGCGGCCTCGGCCGACACGCCCAGCCGCTCGGGCGGCAGGCCAGCACGGTTCATCCAGAAGGTCCGATAGCCGAACCAGGCGGCCGCGCACACGTCCCAGCCGTTGGAGGACACGAACAGGATCCGCTTGGCGGGCAGGCCCAGCGCATCCAGGCCCAACTGGTAGATCTCCGGCGCGGTCTTGAACCGGCGCACCTGGTCGGCGGTCAGGACCAGGTCGAACAGGCCGTCGAAGCCGGCCGCTTCGATGGCCGGCTCCAGCATGCGCGGCGCGCCGTTGGACAGGATCGCGAGCGGCAGCCCCAGTTCCTTCAGCCGGACCAGCGCCTCCCGGTCGCCGGGATGGGACGGCAGCCGGCGGTAGACGCCCAGCAGCCGGTCCACCGCGTCCTGCCCGGCCGGCAGCCCTAGCCGGTCCAGCACATAGTCCAGCGCGTCGGCGGTCACCGACCAGAAATCGGCATAGCGGCCGGACATGCTGCGCACCCGCGCATATTCGAGCTGCTTCTCCCGCCAGGCCGCCGCCAGCGCCACGCCCTTGTTTGGGAACAGCTCGTCGGCGACCCGCGCGATCGCGTGGACGTCGAATAGGGTGCCGTAGGCGTCGAAGATCACCGCACCCAGCGCCTGACCAGCCGCCTGCATCCCCTCCTCCCGCAAGCTCGCTCGGGCCCCATGATCGACCGGCCTGGACCTTCGCTCAAGCATCCAACCGGCCGCTGGCTCAGGTCAGGGCGAGCAGGGCCGCCACCGTAACCGCCGCGGTGATCAGGCCGCTCGAGAGCATCAGCAGCCCGTCGCGTGCCGTCATCCCCAGCGCCGTGGCGGCGATCACCAGGCCGGCCACCGAGTTCAGGAACGGGAGGATTTCCATGGGCGGCATGGTGAGCGCCACGATCATGCAGTGCAGTGCCGCAGCCTTCTGCCCGAGCGGGCCGGTCAGCCAGTGCAGCCGCGGGCGCACCAGCCGGTCGACACGGCCGGCCCAGGGCGACAGGAAGCCGGTCACCCGGCGCAGCTTGCTGCCCGGCACGCAGCGCGCCTCGATCTGACGCGGCAGCCATATCCTGCTTCTGTCGGCCAGCATCTGCCAGCCGATCAGCAGGACGACCGCCGCCATCATGCTGGGCACGGTCGGGATGCCGGACAAGGGCGAGATCACGACCAGGCCCGGCACCAGGAGGAGCGGGCCGAACGACCGGTCGCCCAACGCATCGCGGATGTCGCCTACCGAGACGCTCGCCTGCCGGGCGGCCGTCTCGTCGATGCGCGCCAGGACGTCGCTCAAGGATTCGAGCGGCGGCGGGCCCTCGCGGCGCAGGCCCCGCCAGAACCGGTGCTCCCGCAACCGTACCCGCCAGGGGCGCGCGGCTGCCGGTGCCGCCATGACCCGGCCGGCCGTAACCTCCAGCCGTCCCTCGGCCGGTATCGGACTGTCCGTCGGCGCGGTGATGGTGCCCTCCTCCTCCCCCAGAGTTCACACACGCACGAGTTGTGATGATGGGCGTGCCGGCAGGTCGCCGCCCTTCGTCTCCACCGATGAGCCCTGACATGGGAGCCGCCAAGAGCCGGCGCGGTTCCGTCCGGGCAGCCGCAGCACCGGTGCCCCCTGGCCTAGCGCAAGGTCTGGTACAGTTCGACGGTGCGCTCTGCGATGGCGTCCCAGCTGAACTGCTCGACTGCGCGGCGCCGACCGTTCGCGGCAAGGCGCGCCCGCAGTTCCGGGTCACGGGCCAGCCGGTTGATCGTTGCGGCCAGGCCTGCGGAGAACTCGGCCGGATCGGCCGGATCGAAGCTGCCGGCGCGGATCCGCGGGTCGACCAGCAGGCCGGTTTCCTCCGGCACCACCACCTCGGGGATACCGCCCACGGCCGAGGCGACCACGGGGGTCTCGCAGGCCATGGCCTCCAGGTTGATGATGCCGAACGGCTCGTAGACCGACGGGCAGCAGAAGATAGCGGCGTGGTTGTAGAACTGGATCACGTCGGCCCTGGGCAGCATCTCCCGCACCCAGACCACGCCCTGGCGCCTGGCGCTGACCTCGGCCACGCGCGCCTCCATCTCCTTGCCGATCTCGGGCGTGTCCGGGGCGCCGGCGCACAGGACGATCTGCAGGTCCGGATCAATCTGCGGGATCGCGTTGACGAGGTGGATGATCCCCTTCTGCCGGGTGATCCGGCCTACGAACAGGAGGTAGGGCCGGTCCGGGTCGACGCCGTGGCGGGCCAGCGCGTCCTTCGCCTCGGTCCGGCGGTACTCGTCCGGGTCGATGCCGTTATGGATGACATGCACCCGTGCCGGCTGGACGTCGAACAGGCGGAGGATGTCCTCGCGGGTCTCCTTGGAGACCGCGATGATCGCATCGGCATGCTCCATCGCGGTGCGCTCCATCCAGGTGCTCAGATGGTAGGCATTGCCGAGTTGCTCGACCTTCCAGGGCCGCAGGGGCTCCAGCGAATGGACGGTCAGGACGAAGGGCACGTCCCAGAGCCGGCTCGCGATCAGGCCGGCCATGTCGGTGTACCAGGTGTGGCAGTGCGCCACGTCGGCATCCAGCGTGTCCTTGGCCATGGCGAGCGAGCGGGCATAGGCGTCGATGGCGCTGCCGAAGCGCGGGTCCGTGCCCACCTTGGCTTCCGCCCAGGCCGGGTAGCCGCGCACCACCGGGTTGCCGCCCTCGCTGCGCTGGCTGCCGAAGCAGCGTACCTCCACGGCCAGGCGCTTCGCCATCGCCCGGGCCAGGTACTCCACATGCACGCCGGCACCGCCATAGACGTTGGGCGGGTACTCGTTGGTGAACAGCGCGACCTTCCCGACCTTCGACACGCTCGCTTCCTCCCGACCTGATCCGGCGATCGCCCTTCCCCGTCGCTGCCCGACAGCCACCCGCAGGAACGCCCGGAGCCGCGCATCGGATCCCGTGGCCTTGCGCGATCATCCGCACCGGATTGTCGATGCGGCCCCGCGCCAAGTCACGCAATGCCCTTGGGCCAGGGTCTAGCCGCCTTCCCGGCGCAGCTTCCCTGCCTCCTCGTCCGGCACGGTGCATTGGCCGTGGCCGGTTCTGTCGGCATGATCCCGGAAGCGGCCGGATGCTGGGCGGACCGCCGGCTTGTGCAAGGGACGAGGATCGAGGATGAAGACCTACCGGATCGCCGCCATTCCGGGCGACGGGATCGGCATCGAGGTGGTGGAGGCGGGGCTCCGCGTGCTGGACGCGCTGGCAGAGCGCGACGGCGGCTTCACCCTCGATGTCGAGCGGTTCGACTGGGGCAGCGAGCGCTACCGGCGCACTGGTGCCCTGATGCCGGCGGACGGGGTGGACCGGCTGCGCGGGTTCGACGCGATCCTGT
>NZ_WUJP01000427.1 GCF_009806515.1 Geminicoccus flavidas
TCGGTGCCGTGGGTGCCCCTGACCTGCCCGACCACCTGACGCTCTGGGGCCTGCGTCTCGCCATCTGCCAGCCGCTCGACCAGTTCGCCAACGTGCGGCCGACCCGGATCCTGCCCGGCATCACCAGCCCGCTGCGCGGGGTGGCTGAAGGCGACCTCGACTGGGTGATCGTGCGCGAGAACTCCGAGGGCGAGTATGCCGGCCAGGGCGGCCGGTCGCATCGCGGCCTGCCGGA
>NZ_WUJP01000392.1 GCF_009806515.1 Geminicoccus flavidas
CGCAATGGAACGGCGCGCTCACCTGCAAGAGCACCACCCGCTTGGCACCCCGCTCCTTCGCGATGGCGGCGGCGCGCTCGACCGCATCCTTACTACCGGACAGGACCGCCTGGCCGTCCGCGTTGTCGTTGGCGAGCTGGCACACGCCGCCATCCGCCGCGGCGGCATCGGCCACTGCCATGGCGGCGTCGGGGCCAAGCCCCAGCACCGCAGCCATGGCGCCCTCGCCCGACGGCACCGCGTCCTGCATCGCCTCGCCGCGCAGGCGCAGGAGGCGGGCGGCGTCGGCAACCCTGATCGAGCCGGCCGCGGCCAGCGCCGAATATTCGCCCAGCGAATGGCCGGCGACATAGTCCAGCCGGTCGGCGAGCCTGCCGCCGAGCCGCTCCTCCAGGGCCCGCACCGCCGCGAGCGAGGTCGCCATTAGCGCGGGCTGGGCGTTGGCGGTGAGCGTGAGGCGGTCGGCCGGGCCCTCGAAGATCAGGGCGGAGAGCTTCTCGCTCAAGGCCTCGTCGACCTCTTCGAACAGTCGGCGCGCGGCCGGCGACGCCGCGGCCAGCGCGCTACCCATGCCGACCGCTTGCGCGCCCTGCCCAGGAAACACCGCGATCACGGCCATGCTCTCTCCCTTCGGCTTGCCCTTCGGCCCGTGGAGGATGCGAGGCGGCAGCGTATGTCAAGCGTGCCGGGCCTTGCATCGGGCAAATGCGCTGCTATGTTCCGCCGGCTTCGTGGTCCGGGCTGTTCCGGACCCGAGGGTCGCGTGCTGCACGGATCGCCAACCCGTACCGCTTCGGTGGTGGCGGGGATTCGTGCTGTCCACATCAAGGCAGGCCAAAGGGAGCATCATGCCCTTTTACGAGCACACCTTGATTGCGCGTCCCGATCTTTCGGCTCAGCAGGCGCAGACGCTCTCCGAGAGCATCGCGCAGATCATCGCCGACAATGGCGGTTCGGTCAGCAAGGTCGAGTACTGGGGACTGCGCAATCTCACCTACCGGATCAAGAAGAACCGGAAGGGCCATTACTTGCACTTCAACCTCGACGCGCCGGCCGCGTGCGTGGAGGAGCTGGAGCGCCAGGAGCGCATCCATGAGGATGTGCTGCGCTACCTGACCGTTCGGGTCGAGGAGCTGGATCCCAACCCGTCGCAGATCATGGTTGCGAAGAGCAGCCGCGAGGAGCGGGGCCGCCGCGACGACGGCTATCGCCGTGACCGCGACGACCGTGGCCCGCGCGAGGACCGCCCGCGCGGCGACCGTGACGAGCCGCGCCGCGAGCGCCGTGAGGAGGAAGTGGCATGATGGACAACGATGCCGGCGAACGCCGCCGTCCTGCCGAGCCGCCAGCGATCACCATCCGCCGGCCGTTCTTCCGCCGTAAGAAGGCCAGCCCCTTCGCGCATGCCGATGCGCCGGCGATCAACTACAAGGACATCAAGCTCTTGCAGCGCTTCATCAGCGAGCGCGGCAAGATCGTCCCGCGCCGCATCACGGCGGTGACCGCCAAGGAGCAGCGCGCGCTGGCCCAGGCCATCAAGCGCGCCCGCGAGCTGGCGCTCCTGCCCTACGTGGCAGGCTGAGGAGGACTAGAAAATGGAGGTCATCCTCCTGGAGCGCGTTCACAAGCTCGGCCAGATGGGCGAGATCGTGAGGGTGCGCAACGGCTACGGCCGCAACTACCTGATCCCGCAGGGCAAGGCGGTCAACGCCACCAAGGCCGCGCGCGAGGACTTCGAGAAGCGGCGCGTCCAGCTGGAGGCCCGCAATCTCGAGCTGAAGGGCGAGGCCCAGAAGCTGGCCGGCAGCGTCGAGGGCCGCACGATCGTGCAGATCCGCCAGGCCGGCGAGGCCGGCAACCTGTTCGGCTCGGTGACTGCGCGCGACATCGCTGCCGCGCTCACCGCCGACGGGCTGTCGATCGACCACCAACAGATCCGCCTGGAGAACCCGATCAAGACCTCGGGCCTCCATCCGGTGATCGTTGCGCTGCATCCCGAGGTTGAGGTCACCATCACGGTGAACGTCGCCCGCACGGTCGAGGAAGCCGAGATCCAGGCCGGCAAGGCCGCCCCGGTCGAAGAGGAGGAGGCCGAGGAGCCCGAGCTCGACGACGAGGACGACCTGGAAGCGCAGATCCTGGCGATCCGCTGACCCCCTCAGGGGGCTTCGCTGCACTGCGTAACCGCGTTGCAAAGCCTGTGTGCGTGTGCACAAACTGGCCATCGATGGGCCAGGATACAGGTGAAGATCAGGGGCTCCTTCGGGGGCCCCTTTTCGATTGCAGGATGGGCGAAGTCCATCGAAGGGGCGCCAGATGAGCACACGTACGGCGGACGAGGCGGAAACCAGCAGCGAGAAGGTCGCGATCGTCAAGAAATACGCGAATCGTCGGCTCTACAACACGGCGACTTCCAGCTACGTGACGCTGGACGAGCTCAGCCGGATGGTCCGCGACGGCGAGCATTTCCTGGTCTACGACGCCAAGAGTGGTGAGGACATTACCCGCTCGGTGCTCACCCAGATCATCCTTGAGGAGGACGGCAAGGGCCGCAACCTCCTGCCGATCGGCTTCCTGCGCCAGCTCATCAGCTATTACGACGACAGCCTCCAGCAGGTGCTCCCGCGCTATCTCGACATCAGCATGGAGAGCTTCACCCGGCAGCAGGACCAGATGCGCGCCTATCTCCAGGGCACGTTCGGGCCGTTCTTCCCCGCCGAGCGGTTCGACGAGATGACCCGCCAGAACATGGCCCTGCTGCAGAACGCCGCCCGCATGTTCAATCCGTTCGCCGCCGCGGCGGCGACCGCCGGCGCCAAGGAGCCGGCCCAGCCCCAGCCGCCGGCCGATCCGGTCCGCGACGAGGTGGCCGAACTGAAGAACCAGCTGGCCGCCATGCAGCGCCAGATCGAGGAGATCGGCAAGAAGCGCGGCTGACGCCCGCCCGCCCCTCCCCTTTTCCCCCAGCAAGGGACGCCGGATGACACTCGCCTGCTTCCTGCCGGCCGGCACGGCCGCCCGCCGCATCACCCTGGTGCCCGCGACACGCTGGGCCGACAGTCTGGCCGGCCTGGCACCGGCGGCCGCTTCCTGGGCGGAGGCGACCGGGTTCCGGCCACGGCCCGGTGCCGTGCTGTTCGTTCCAGGCGAAGGGGGCGAGCCCGCCGCCACCCTGCTGCTCCTTTCTGACCCGGCCGAGCCCGGCGACATCGCCCAGGCAGTGGGCGCCCTGCCGGAGGGAGACTGGGCGCTGGACGACCCGCAGGGCCTCGTGCCGGCGGACCGGGCAGCGCTCGGCTGGGCGCTCGCCGCCTACCGATTCGAGCGGTTCCGCCAGTTCGATGCCGGCCTGCCCCGGCTGGTGCTGCCGGGCGGCGGTGCGGCGGAGCAGGGTGTCCGGCTGGCGGAAGCGATCTGGACGGCGCGCGACCTGATCAACCTGCCGGCCAACGAGCTGGGCCCGGGCGAGCTACTGGAAACGATCGCTGCCATGGGACAGCGGCATGGCGCGGAGGTGCGCCGCATCCATGGCGAGGAGCTGCTGGCCAAGGGCTTTCCGCTGGTCCATGCGGTCGGTCGGGCCGCGGCCAGGCAGCCCGGCCTGATCGACCTCACCTGGGGCGATCCCCGCCATCCAAAAGTAACACTGGTCGGCAAGGGCGTGTGCTTCGACACGGGCGGCCTCGACATCAAGCCGTCCTCGAGCATGCTGCTCATGAAGAAGGACATGGGCGGTGCCGCGGTCCTGACGGGCCTGGCCGGTGCGATCATGGCGGGGGCCATGCCAGTGCGCCTGCGGCTGATCGTGCCCGCGGTCGAGAACAGCATCTCGGGCAGCGCGTTCCGGCCGGGCGACATCCTGCGCTCGCGCAAGGGGCTCACCGTCGAGATCGGCAACACCGACGCGGAGGGCCGGCTGATCCTGGCGGATGCGCTGGCACTCGCCGACGAGGAGGAGTGCGATCTTCTGCTGGACGCCTCGACCCTCACTGGCGCGGCACGGGTAGCGGTCGGGCCGGACCTGCCGGCCATGTTCACGCCCGACGAGGCGCTGGCGGCCGAGCTCCTCCAGGGCGGCCTCGATGCCGGTGAGCCGCTCTGGCGCCTGCCGCTGCACGCGCCCTACCGGCGCATGATCGAGAGCAGCGTCGCCGACCTGAACAATGCCGGGCAGAGCCCGTTCGCCGGGGCGATCACCGCCGCCTTGTTCCTCCAGTCCTTCGTGACCCGCACCAGGCGGTGGGCGCATCTCGACCTGTTCGCCTGGAACCCGGAGAGCCGGCCGGGCCGGCCCAAGGGTGGCGAGGCCACCGGCCTGCAGGCTCTCCACGCCGCCATCACGAAGCGCTACCGGCCATGAGCGAGCGGCCGAAACGGACCGGACGTGGCGACTACCTTCGCTTCTTCCCGGTCCAGACGCGCTGGACCGACAACGACATGTACGGCCATGCCAACAACGCGCTCTATTACGAGTGGTTCGACCTGGCGGTGAACCGGCTGATGATCGAGGAGGGGGGTCTCGACCCGACCGGCGGGCCGGTGATGGACTTCGTGGTGGAAAGCGGCTGCCGCTACCATGAGAGCGTGGGCTTCCCCGACGCGCTGGAGGTGGGCATCAGGGTCGGGCGGCTCGGCACCAGCTCGGTGCGCTGGGAATGCGCGGTGTTCCATGCCGGTGCCCCGCTGGCAGCCGCGGATGGGTTCTTCGTCCATGTCTTCGTCGACCGTGCGACCCGCCGGCCGACCCCGATCCCGCCGCCGCTGCGCCAGATGATGGAGCCGCTGGTGGGCGCTGCCATCTGACTTTACCCAAAGGCGGATCCGTGCCAACCGAGCCGGGGTACCGCGCGGAGATCGGGGTGGACACGATCCAGACCAAGCTCAGGGTCAATCTCGCCCAGCGAGAGTTCGAGGTCGCCGGCAGCGAGGCCTTCGTGCGCGAGTATACCGAGCGGATCGAGCTCTTGCTGGAGCGGCTGGCCAATGGCGCCGGGCCGATGCACGCCGCCGCC
>NZ_WUJP01000428.1 GCF_009806515.1 Geminicoccus flavidas
GGAAGTGGCGACCGAGGTGGCGATCTTCACCCGCGCAGGCGTGGAGCGGATCATGCGCTACGCCTTCCGGTTCGCCCAGTCGCGGCCGCGCAAGCTGCTCACCGTCGTCACCAAGTCCAACGCGCAGCGCTACGGCCTAGTGCTCTGGGACGAGATCGCCCAGGAGGTCGCGGCCGACTTCCCGGACGTGACCTGGGACAAGATGCTGGTCGACGCCATGACCGTGCGGATGACGCTCAAACCCGGCTCGCTCGACACGATCGTCGCCACCAACCTCCACGCCGACATCCTGTCGGACCTGGCCGCGGCCCTGGCCGGCTCGATCGGCATAGCACCCACGGCCAACATCAACCCGACTGGACGGGCGCCCTCCATGTTCGAGCCGATCCACGGCTCGGCGTTCGACATTACCGGCAAGGGCATCGCAAACCCGGTGGGCACGTTCTGGAGCGCCGCAATGATGCTCGACCATCTGGGCGAGCCGGGTGCTGCGGCGCTCCTGATGCAGGCGATCGAGCGGGTCACGGCCGACCCGGCACTCCACACCCCCGACCTAGGCGGCACCGCCCGGACTAAGGACGTCACCCTGGCCGCGGTCGAGGCGATCCGCGGCCGCAACGACTAACGATCGAAGAGAGCCCAGATGAGCACCAACCGGATGAAGATCGCGGTGATTCCCGGCGACGGGATCGGCAAGGAGGTCGTGCCCGAGGGCCTGCGCGTACTGGAGGCCGCGGCCAGGCGGCACGGCCTGGGCTTCGAGTTCACCGAGCACGGCTTCGCCTCGGCCGACTACTACCAGCAGCACGGCACGATGATGCCCGAGGACTGGAAGGAGCGGCTCGACGGCTCGGACGCGATCTTCTTCGGCGCGGTGGGCTGGCCTGCCACCGTGCCCGACCATGTCTCGCTGTGGGGCTCGCTGATTCAGTTCCGGCGCGAGTACGACCAGTATGTGAGCCTGCGCCCGGCCCGCGCCATGCCGGGCGTTCCCTCGCCGCTCGCGGGCCGTGCCCCTGGCGACATCGACATGATGATCGTGCGCGAGAACACCGAGGGCGAATATTCTTCGATCGGTGGGCGCATGTTCCCCGGCACCAAGCGCGAGATCGTGATCCAGGAAACGGTGATGACCCGCCACGGGGTCGACCGCATCTTGCGCTACGCCTTCGACTTGGCGATGAGCCGCGGCCGGCACCTGACCTCGGCCACCAAGTCGAACGGCATCTCGATCACCATGCCCTACTGGGACGAACGGGTGGCCGAGATGGCCAAGGCCTATCCCGAGGTGAAGGTCGACAAGTACCATATCGACATCCTGACCGCGCAGTTCGTGCTGCACCCGGACTGGTTCGACGTGGTGGTGGCCTCGAACCTGTTCGGCGACATCCTGTCGGACCTCGGCCCCGCCTGCACCGGGACGATCGGCATTGCACCGTCTGGCAACATCAATCCCGAGCGGCGCTTCCCCTCTTTGTTCGAGCCGGTGCACGGCTCGGCCCCGGACATCGCCGGGCAAGGGGTGGCCAATCCGGTGGGCCAGATCTGGGCGGGTGCCATGATGCTGGAGCATCTGGGCCATCCCGAGGCCGCGGCCTCGATCGTCGCCGCGATCGAGCGGGTGCTGGCCGAGCCGGCGCTGCGCACCCGCGACCTGGGTGGCAAGGCCGACACCCGCACCTGCGGCCAGGCCATCGCCGATGCGCTGGCCTGAGGAAGTTCGGCCATGAGGATCACCGACATCCGCGAAAAGACGGTCTCGATCGCCTCGCCCATCGCCAACGCCTATATCGACTTCTCCAAGATGACCTGCTCGGTCGTGGCCGTGGTCACCGACGTCGTGCGCGACGGCCGGCCGGTGGTCGGCTACGGCTTCAATTCCAACGGCCGCTACGGCCAGGGTGCCCTGATGCGCGACCGCTTCATCGGCCGTGTGCTGGAGGCGGACCCTGCCAGCCTCGTCGACGAGGCGAACGACAACCTGGATCCGTTCGCGATCTGGGCGACCCTCATGAAGAACGAGAAGCCGGGCGGACACGGCGAGCGCTCGGTCGCCGTGGGCACGATCGACATGGCGGTCTGGGACGCCGTGGCCAAGATCGCGGGCGTGCCGCTCTACCAACTCCTGGCCGACCGCTACCGCGGCGGTGTGCATGACCAGAGCGTCTGGGTCTATGCCGCCGGCGGCTACTACTACCCCGGCAAGGACCACGCCCAGCTCCAGGACGAGATGCGGGGCTATCTGGAGCGCGGCTACCGCGTCGTGAAGATGAAGATCGGCGCGGTGCCGCTGGAGGAGGACATTGCCCGGATCGAGGCGGTCCTGGAGGTCGTGGGCAACGGCCGCAACCTCGCCGTCGACGCGAATGGCCGTTTCGATCTCGAGACCACGCTCGCCTATGCCGAGGCACTGAAGCCCTACGACCTGTTCTGGTTCGAGGAGGCGGGCGACCCGCTCGACTACGAGATCCAGGCGCGCTTGGCCGATGCCTATGACCGGCCGATCGCGACGGGCGAGAACCTGTTCTCGCGCCAGGACGCCCGCAACCTCCTGCGCTATGGCGGGATGCGGCCAGAGCGCGACTGGCTCCAGTTCGACTGCGCCCTGTCCTACGGCCTGGTCGAGTATCTGCGCACGCTGGAGGTCATGGAGGATCTCGGCTGGTCGCCCCGCCGGGTCGTGCCGCATGGCGGCCACCAGATGTCGCTCAACCTCGCCGCCGGCCTTCATTTGGGCGGCAACGAGAGCTATCCCGACGTGTTCCAGCCCTTTGGCGGCTTTGCCGACAGCATCGAGGTTCGGGATGGCCGGGTGGGCCTGCCGGACATCCCCGGCATCGGCTTCGAGGCCAAGGCCGATCTCTACCGGGTTATGCGCGAGCTGACCTGAGGCCCCCTCCGACTCACACCCGCAGCCGGCAGTCCGCCCAGGTCCCGGTGCGCTGGCTCTCCAGTGCACCTGCGATGAACGCCATGCCGGCGGCACCGTCGCGGACCGTCGGAAACTCCAGGGCCAGCGGATCGGCGGGCAGGCCGGTGCGGCGCGCGGCGACGGCCTCGGCGACGTCGCGGTAGAGATTGGCGAACGCCTCCTGATAGCCTTCGGGATGGCCGATCTCGACCCTGACCAGCCGCTCGGCCTCGGGCAGGAGTGCCCCGTGCAGCCGCCGGGTCAGGATCTGCTCGAAGCCGTTCAGGCGGCGGTGGCGCAGCTCGTTCGGCCGCTCCTGGTGCCATTCCAGCCCGCCCAGCTCGCCGAAGATCCGAAAGGACAGGCCATGTTCCGCGCCGGCCGCGGCATTGGTCACCCACATCGTGCCCGGCACTCCGCCGCTCCAGCGCTGCAGCACCGCGCCGTAATCATGCGCCTGGCGCCCGGGCACCAGCGCATGAAGGTCGGCCAGCACCGCCTCCAGCTCCAGGCCGGACACGAACGCGGCCAGATGATGGGCGTGGGTGCCGATGTCGCCCAGGATCAGCGATTCCCCAGAAAGCGCCGGGTCGAACCGCCAGCCGCGCTTGGCCGGGTCGGCCTCGACCAGCGTGGCGTTGTGCCCCTGCACATAGGTGGTGTGGACCTGGCGGATGGCGCCCAGCTCGCCGTTGCGCACCATGGCCCGCGCCTGGCGGACCATCGGATAGGCGCTGTAGTTGTAGGTGGTGCAGAACACCAGGCCACTTGCCTCGGCCGCCTGCACCAGCGCCAGCGCGTCAGCCAGGGCGGTGGTCAGCGGCTTGTCGCAGATCACGTCCAACCCTGCCGCCAGCGCAGCACTGGCGGCGGCGGCATGGTGACCGTTCGGGGTCATGATCGCGACCGCCTCGATGGCGTCTGCCCGGCCGGCCTCGCCTGCGATCATGGCGGCGACGTCGCCATAGCAGCGCTCCGGATCCAGGCCGATGGCGATACCGGCGGCCCGCCCGCGCCCGGCGTCGGAGGACAGCACGCCGGCGGTCAGGACGAAGCGCCGGTCCAGCGTCGCCGCTACGCGGTGGACCGGGCCGATGAAGCCGTGGCTGCCACCCACCAGGCCCAGCCGGATCGGCCGGCCGAACGCGGCGAAAGCGCTACCCTGCTTAGCCATGGCACCGCATCCTCCCCTGTCTCGAGCACTTCCCTGGATCCGCCGGCCAGAGCCGGCATTTCCCTCATCCCCCGGGAATCGCCCGTGATCAATCCAGATGCGTTGCTGCCGGGTCCATCAGGGGTACTCGGCCTCCGCAGGCAGCAGCACCCCATCCTCGGCCCGCCAGACCAGATGGACCTCGTCCCCCTCGGCCGGACGGAAGTCGGGCCTGGCCGGCGCATAGGCCGACACAGTGCCGGCACCCGGTACCTCCACCTGATAGAGGGCGCGGTCGCCAAAATAGGTGCGGATCTGCAGGCGTCCGGACAGGCAGTTCCATCCGTCACCCGGCAATGCCGGGCGCACCTCGATGTCCTCGGGCCGCAGCAACAGGCTCAGGCCGCGCCCTGCCTCGGGCACCGGGCCGGCATGGCGGCAGGTCCGGCCGCCGACCTCGATCCGGCTGCCCGGCCTATCGGGCGCCAGCACGCGCGCGGGCAGGAAGTTGCTGCGCCCCAGGAACTCGGCCACGAACCGGTTCTCCGGGCGCTCGTAGAGCGTTTCGGGCGGGCCCACCTGCATCAGCCGACCATGGTCGAGCACGGCCACTTGGTCGGACATGGTCATCGCCTCGTCCTGGTCGTGGGTGACATAGACGAAGGTGGTGCCCAGCCGGCGATGGATGCGGCGCAGCTCGATCTGCAGGTCGGCGCGCAGCTTGCGGTCGAGCGCGCTCATCGGCTCGTCCAGCAGCAGGAGGTCGGGCTCGAACGCGAGGGCCCGAGCCAGCGCCACGCGCTGCTGCTGCCCGCCCGACAGCTCGGCCGGCTTGCGGTGGGCCAGGTGGCCGAGCTGCACCAGCTCTAGCATCTCCCGCACCCGGGCCTCGATGCGGCTCCTGTCCCAGCGGCGGACCTTGAGCGGGAAGGCCACGTTGTTCGCGACGGTCATGTGCGGGAACAGCGCGTAGCCCTGGAAGACCAGGCCGAAATTGCGTCGCTCGGCCGGCAGGTCGGTGATGTCGGCGGCACCTAGGAGGAGCCGGCCTTCCGAGCAGCGCTCGAAGCCGGCCAGGACCTTGAGTAGCGTGGTCTTGCCGGAGCCCGACGGGCCCAGCAGGGTCAAAAAGCTGCCGCGCTCGATGTCGAGCGAGACGTCGTGCAGCACCTGGTGGCGGCCATAATGCTTGCTCAGGCGCTCCAGGCGCAGCCGGTCGTGCGTAGTCATGCGGCCACCTTCTGGTCGAGCCGGCGGCGGATCCGGTCGGTCCAGCGATAGGCCGTGCCGACGATCGGCAGGAACCAGGGCCGGCCGCCATAGCCTGGCATAGTGTTGAACGGTATGGCACCGAGCCCGCCCATCTCCTTGCCATCAGCCAGCATCGAGCGGGCGGCGCGATCACCCAGGTAGCTCAGCATCGGCACGCCGCTGCCGTTGCAGCCGCAGGCGTAATAGACGCCCTCGTGCTGGCCAAAATGGGGCAGCCAGTCGAAGGTGAAGGCGACGTTGCCGAACCAGGCATGGCTCAGCTTCACGCCCCGGAGCTGGGGGAATACGTCGGTCAGGAACGCGTGGAGCTTCACCGCACTGGTGCGCGCGTCGACATCGCGAAAGCTGGCCCGGCCACCGAACAGGATGCGCCTGCGGTCCGGCGAGCTGCGATAATAGTAGAGGATGCGCTTGGTGTCGGCGAGCGGCCGGCCGCCCGGGATCAGTTCCGCGACGTTCGGCAGCTCCTCGGTCGCGATCATGTAGCTGCGGATCGGGATCAGCCGGCGCTGGAACCAGGGCGTGGCCGCCCCGGTATAGCCGTTGGTCATCACCATGATCCGCCGGCAGTCGATCGCCCCATCTGTCAGGATCGCGGTGAAGCGGTCGCCCTTGCGCTCGATGCCGGCAAGCTCGACGCCGGAGACCAGCTTCACGCCCAGCTTCTCCGCCTGGGCGCGCAACCCGGCATGGTAGAGGCCGGGATGGAGCTGGCCGGCATCGCCATAGACATAGCCGCCGGCATAGATCGAGGTGGCGAGCTCGCTGCCCACCTCGCCTGGCGGCACCAGTCGGTTGCGGGCCTGCTGCTCGGGCGGGAGAGCGGCGTGCTCCGCCGCGAAGGCGCGGTAGTCGGCGCTGGTATGCGCGCCGATGAACATGCCGCGCTCTTCCAGGCTGCAGTCGATGCCGAGGCTCCGGATGCGCTCGACGATGAACGGAAAGACGGCCTGGAAGTCCGCCGTGATCTCGGCGGCGCACGCTTCGCCGAACTGGCGCACCAGCGCCGGCTTCGAGACTTTGGAGCCGCCGCTGAGCTGGCCGCCATTGCGCGTGCTGGCCCCCTCCCCGATCAACCCCCGCTCGATCACCGTCACCTGGACCCCGGCCTGCGCCAGCGTGATCGCGGCATTGAGACCGGCCAGGCCGGAGCCGACGATCAGGCAGTCGACATCGGTCAGCGCCGAGGCCGGCAGGCCCGGCCGCGGCGGGGCCTCAAGCCACCAGTAGGGCGTCTCGACGAAGTCTTGGGCGAACGGGCTCATCGCGTTTCCGTGGTTCGTTGCCCCGCCTTGCCGGGACGGCCGAGCCAGCCCAGCGCGGCGAGGAAGAGGGCGGAGGTGCAGGTCAGGAGCACGGCCACCGCGACGATGGTCGGCTGCAGCTTGTCGCGCAGGCTGCCGAACAGGACGACCGGCAGGGTGATGCTCTCCGGGCTGGAGAGGAACAGGGCGATGATGACCTCGTCGAACGAGGTCATGAAGGCGAAGATCGCCCCGGTCCAGAAGCCCGGCAGCGTCAGCGGGAAGGTCACCGTCCAGAACCGGTACCAGCGCGAAGCACCCATGGCGGACGCGGACAGGTCCAGGTTCGGGTCCAAGCCGCGCAGCGTGGCCGCCACTGAGATGAACACCAGCGGGAAGCCCAGCAGCGCGTGGGCCAGCATGATCGAGAGCGGGTGGCCGGCCAAGCCCAGCCGAGCGAACAGGAAGAACAGCCCGACCGACAGCACCACCGAGGGCACCACCAGCGGTGACATGAACAGGCCGCCCACGACGACCCGCCAGGCGTTGGGCAGCGCATGGAGCCCCACCGCCGCGGCACCGCCCAGCACCACCGAGATCAGCGTGGCGCCGAGCGCCACCTTCACGCTGTTGCCCAGTGCCATCAGCCAGGGCGGCGTGGTCAGGAAGGTCTCGAACCAGCGCAGTGACACGCCGTCGAGCGGATAGCTCAGAAACGAGCCGCCGTTGAAGGCGAGCGGGATCACCGCGAGGATCGGGGCCAGCAGGAACAGCACCGCCAGGCTCACCAGCAGCGCGTAAAGGATGCGCGCGATCATGCCGCCCTCGCCGCCGGCCGCCACAGGAGGTTGACCAACCAGGCCACCGCCAGGCCCAACAGTACGCAGGCGAGTAGGATGACGCTGAGCGTCGAGGCCATGCCCCAGTTGAGCTGCTTCAGCATGAAGTCGGCGATGTAGTAGGACAGGAGCTGGTCGCCCGGGCTGCCGACCAGGGCCGGCGTGATGTAGAAGCCGAGCGACAGGATGAAGACCGTGCCGGCACCAACCAGGATGCCGCGCATGGTCTGCGGCAGGTAGACGCGCACGAAGCTCTCGAACGGGCCCGCACCCAGCGAGCGCGCGGCGTCGCGCTGCTGGGCCGGGATCTGCCTCATGTTGTTGAGCAGCGGCAGGACCGCGAACGGCAGGAGCACGTGGACCATGGCGAGCAGCGTGCCCAGCCGGTTGAAGATGAGCTGTACCGGCTCACGGACGAGGCCGAATGCCATCAGCGCCTCGTTCACCAGGCCCTCGCGCTGCAGGATCACGACCCAGGCCGTGGTGCGGACCAGGATCGACATCCAGAAGCTCAGCAGCACCGCACCCAGGAGCAGGATGCGCACGGTCGGCGGCCCGTTGGCGATGGAATGGGCCAGCGGATAGGCGATCAGGCAGGCGATCACCGCCACCTGCAGGCTCATCCAGAAGGTGCGCAGCAGAATCTGCAGGTAGATCGCGCCCTCGGCGCCGAACTGCCAGCCGCCGGCCGGATCCCGGTCGAGGCCCATGGCCGTGGCGTAGAAGCGGAAGGTGTAGGGCTGGGCGTTCTCGGCGAGTGCCTGCCAGTAGATCGGCTCGTCCCAGTCCGGGTCGATCGCCCGCAGGTCCGCCATCCCCTTGACCTCCACCTCGTCCAGCGAGCGCTTGGTCTTGAGCAGCAGGCTGCGCATGCCGGGCGCGTCCAGGTTCAAGAGGCGCGCGAGCTCCCCTAAGCTGCGCCGGTCGGCGGCGGCGAGATCCTTGGCCAGCGCTGCCGCAGCGGCGTCGCTCGGTGCGCCCGCCTCGCTGATCGCGTCGGCCGTCACCGGCAGGTTCGCATGGATCGTCGAGTTGTCGACGCTGCGCAGTGCCACGCCACCCAAGGGAACGAGATAAAGGAGGGCCACGTAGGCGACCGGGAG
>NZ_WUJP01000429.1 GCF_009806515.1 Geminicoccus flavidas
AGCCACCAGCAGCAGGGTAGAAAAATGCAGAGACACGCGCGACATCGGGACCGGCGATCCGTGGGCTTAAGGGCGATGGAGCGGGACCAGAAGCCCCGCTCCCCGATGGCTTACTGCGCGATCCAGGCGTTCCAGCGCTCGGTGATCCGGTCGACATTGTCGGCCCAGAACTGCTCGTCGATGAACAGGGAACGTTCCATGTTCGCACCGGCTGGCAGCATCTTGCTGGCCTCCGGATCGAGCCGCTCGACCGCCTGCTTGTTGGTCGGCCCGTAGGGGATGTGCTTGGGGAACTCCACCTGCGGCTCCGCCGTGTTGGCGAACTTGATGAACTCGACCGCGAGCTCCTTGTTCGGCGAATCCGCCACGATCGCCCAGGAGTCCATGCTGTAGGTATGGTCGGTCCAGACGAAGGCGAGGTCGCGGCCTTCCTCGTTGGCAAGCGCGATCCGGCCGTTATAGGCGGTGCTCATCACCACGTCGCCCGCCGCCAGCCACTCCACCGGCTGGGCGCCCGCTTCCCAGAACTGGATGTGCGGCTTGATCTCGTCCATCTTGGCGAACGCGCGATCCAGCCCCTCAGGCGTGGCCAGCACCTCGTAGACCTGCTCGAGCGGC
>NZ_WUJP01000430.1 GCF_009806515.1 Geminicoccus flavidas
ACGCCGTCTGCGATCAGGGCCAGCTCCAGCGTGCTCTTCGGCATGGCGCGCAGTCCGCGCTTGCCCGGCCACTTCTCGACATTCCAGAAGTCGGCATAGTCCTTGGGCGCTTCCTGCACCCGCGCCGGATCATAGGCGAAGCCGGTCGAGACCACGACGTTGCCGGCACCGCACGGATGCACGGCCTGCGGCACCAGCTGGTCCTCGCCGCCGATCGCCTCCCAGTCCAGTTCCTCCAGCAGCCCCTCGTCGCAGCCGACGATCAGGTCGCTGCGCTCGATCATCAAGACGTCCCAGGTGACGTTGCCGGTCTCGACCATCGCCTTGATCTGGGCGAGGCCGCCCAGATAGGTCTCCTCCAGGATCCGGATGTCGCCCTGGGCCTTGGCGAACGGCGCGAAATAAACCGTGCGCTGGGCGTCCTGATAGTTGCCGCCCCACGAAGCGATGGTGAAGTCGCGCGCCTCGGCCAGTCCCGGCAGCGCCAGAACCGTGACGCCCAGACCCGCGATCAGGCTCTTCCAACGTATCGGCATTCCAAACCTCCCCGACTTGCATGTGATCGATGTTGCGCCGCCGCTCATGCCTGCACGGATCCGTCCAGATCCGGCGGTGCGGTGGCGATTGCCCAAAGTGCCCGGGTGACTCCGGCATGGGTATTGCGGAACCAGTGCGGCAGCGAGCTCTGGAATTGGAAAGAATCACCGGCGCGCAGCGCGTGCACGCGCCCCGCCACCTCCAGCTCCAGCGCACCTTCCAGCACCAGCCCGCCCTCCTCACCGTCATGGGTATAGGGGCCGTCGCTGGAGCGGCCGCCCGGCTCCAGCGTGAGCAGGATGAGTTCCAGGCGGTGCGAGCGGACCGGCGAGATGATCTGCTTGGACATGCCCAGCTGCTCGAACAGGAGCTCGTGCCGTTTCTCGACGCGCTGGACGAGCGGCGCCTCCGCCGCCATCGGCTCTGGCCTCGCGTCGAACAGGTCGACCGCCGCTACGCCCAGGGCCCGCGCAATCCGGGACAAGGACGCGAGCGATGGGTTGGAAAGGCCGCGCTCGACCTGCGATAGCATCCCGATCGACAGGTCGGCCTGTCGGGACAGCGCCACGAGCGACATGCCCCTGGCCTTGCGCAGGCCGCGCAGACGCGGCCCGACCTTCAGGGAAGCTGCCGCTCCCGGTTCATCTGGCCTTGCCGCGCTTCCCAATGCTCCCCCCGCCCGGACGGCCCTTGCCGTTCCGAGCAGGCTACCAGATTTTCAATTCTGTTGAAAACCCGTTGCGTCACGCCGGACCGGATGGCCCGGTGCCGAGTGCCTGCCGCCCTGCCCTTGGCGGCAGTCAGTTGCCCAGGCGCGGGTTGGCCGCATCGTTCAGCGCCTCGCCCAGCAGGTTGACCGCCAGCACGGTCAGCACGATCAGGGCGCCTGGCACGGCACTCAGATACCAAGCAGTTCGAATCACCGCCCGGCCGTTGCCGATCATCATGCCCCAGCTGAGCACGTTCGGATCGCCCAGGCCCAGGAAGGCCAGCGCCGATTCGGTCAGGATCGCCGAGGCCACGATCACCGACGTGGTGACGATCAGGGGCGGCAGGGCGTTGGGCAGGATCTCCTGGAAGATGATCCGCCAGTGCGGGAAGCCCAGACTACGCGCGGCCAGCACGAAGTCCTGGCCGCGCAGGCGGCGGAACTCCGCGCGCACCAGCCTCGCCACGGTCGGCCAGGAGACCAGGCCGATGCCGAGCGTGATAGTGGCGAGGGTCGGCTGGAAGATCGCCACCAGCACGATCAGGAACAGGAAGGACGGCATGGTCTGCACCGCCTCGGTGAGCCGGGTCAGCAGGTCGTCGGTCCAGCCGCCGAAATAGCCGCCGATGGCCCCCACCAGCGTCCCGATCGTCAGGCAGATCGCGGCAGAGACGACGCCGATCCACAAGGACACCCTGGCACCGTGGAACACGCCCGCGGTGACGTCGCGGCCGAGATTGTCGGTGCCGAGCGGAAAAGCCGGGTCCTGACCCGGCCACAGATAGGGCTTGGCCACCATGCCCTGCGGGTCGCCCGGGTAGAAGAGACCGGCGGTGGCCGCCATCAGCAGCACCGCCGCCATCACCAGGAGGCCCAGCCAGGCGCTGGGGTTGCGCAGGAACCGGCGCAGTGCCCGCCCGTCCGTGCCCATCTTCAGGAAACCTCGACGCGCGGATCGAGCCACGCATGCAGGAGGTCGGTCGCGATGTTGATCGCGATCACCAGGACCGAGGACAGGAGCAGGATGCCGAGTAGCACCGCGAAGTCGCGGGCGAACACCGCCTGGAAGGCGAGGCTGCCCAGGCCCGGCCAGGCGAACACGGTCTCGGTGACGATGGCGCCGCCCAGGAGGATGCCGAAATGGATGCCAGCCACGGTGGTCACTGGCACCAGGGCGTTGCGCAGCACGTGGCGCAGCGCGATCCGGCCGGGCGGCAGGCCCTTGGCGACCGCGGTGCGCACATAGTCCTGGCCGTACACTTCCAGCATGCTGGCACGGGTCAGCCGGGCATAGATGGCGATGAAGAACAGGGACAGGGACAAAGCCGGCAGGACCAGGTAGCGCGCCATGTCGAGGGCCAGCTCCAGGCCGCTGCCCTCGAAGCCGATCGTCTGGTAGCCGCTGCTCGGCAGCCAGCCGAGCTGGACCGAGAAGATCACGATCAGCATCAGCGCCCCCCAGAACGAGGGGATCGAGTAGAAGAACAGGGCCACCACCGAGATCGCCCGGTCCAGGAGGGAGCCGGCGCGCAGCGCCATCAGGAAGCCTGCGAGGATGCCCACCAGCAGAGCGAAGACCAGGGCGGTGACCATCAGGAGCAGCGTGTTCGGCAGCCGGTCCAGGATCACCTCCAGCACCGGCACGCCGAACTTCGCGGAAAAGCCCAGGTCCAGGCGCAGGAGGCCGGACACGTAGTTCAGGAACTGGTCGAGCAGCGGCAAGTCGAGGCCGAGCCTCGCCCGGGTCGCCGCCATGGTCTCCGCGGTGGCGGCGCCGGATTCGGCGGCCAGCACGTCGGCGGCGTCGCCCGGCGCCATGTTCAGCAGGAAGAAGTTGAACACCACGATGATCGCCACCGTCGGCAGGGAACGCACCAGGGCGCGCACGAACACCGGCAGGAGCCGCAGACTCATGATCGTTCCCGCAGGTGCGTTCCCATAGACCGGCTCAGCTCACCAGATAGGCCTCGGCGAGGTTGGCATGGATGCCGTCCGCCGTGAGCGTGTGGTTCTTCAGGTTCACGCTGTGGATCGTGAAGGTCTGGATCGCGATCGTGTTCAGCGTCGGGATGTCGACCGCCACGATCTTCTGGAAGTCGTGGAACAGCTGCACCCGCTTGGCCGGGTCCTGCTCGATCTGGGCGGCCTCCAGCAGGCGGTCGACCTCAGGATTGGAATAGTGCGAGCCGTTGGAGAACGGTACGCCCGGCTTGAAGTTCTTCGACCAGTAGAAGCGCTGCACGCCCAGGGTTGGGTCGGGCGAGTTGGTCATCGTGTTGTTGACGAAGTCGAAGTCGCGGTCGGCATAGACTCGCTTGATGTAGGTCGCCATGTCCTGGTTGCGCAGCGTCACCTGGATGCCCACCTGGGCCAGCGCCTGGCGGATATACTCACCGCTCTGGATGTGCTGGTTGCCGATCGGCAGCGGATCGTGGCTGACGGCGAAGCGCACGCCGTCCCCGTTGCGCGGCAGCCCGGCCTGGTCGAGCAGCTGGTTGGCCCGCTCCGGGTCGAACTCATACTGATGGACGTCGGGCGTGTAGAACTGGGTGTGCGCCTGGTGGATCGGCCCGGTCGCGACCTCGCCGAAGCCGTAATAGACGTTCTGGAGCAGGATCTCCTTGTTGACCGCGTGGGCCACCGCCTGGCGCACCTCGGGCTTGGCGAAGTACGGGTTGTCCAGGTTGAACTCGATCGCCGAGATGTTCGGGCCATAGCCATAGCCCCTGGTCTCGATGCCGAGCGTCGGGACCTGGCTCAGCCGCTCCAGGTCGCTGTAGGGGATCGGGTAGTCACCGCCGACATCGACCTCGCCGGTCTCGAACGCGATCGAGCGCGCAGCCGCATCCGGGATGAAGCGGACAATGATCCGGTCCAGATAGGGCTTGCCCGCGTCCCAGTATTCCTCGTTGCGCTCGAAGATCATGTGGCTGCCGCGCTGCCACTCCTTGAACTTGAACGGTCCGGTGCCGATCGGCGCATGGTTGTGCGGGTTGGTCGCGATGTCCGAGCCATCATAGATGTGCTTGGGCACGATCGGCGATTCCTGGCCGGCCAGCGCGTTCAGGAGATAGGGAGCCGGCGCCTTCATCTTCAGGACGACGGTATGCGCGTCCGAGGTCTGCACCTCCTCAAGATTGGCATAGGTCGCCCGCCCGCGCGGATGGCTGGTCTTCAGCGTCATCAGCGAGAAGGCTACATCGGCCGAGGTGAAGGGCTGGCCGTCATGCCACTTCACGCCCTCGCGCAGCTTGAAGGTCAGCTCCTTCCCATCGGGCGAAAGGGTGTGGCTGAGGGCGAGTTGCGGACGCAGCGAGAAGTCGAGATTATAGCCGTAGAGGCCCTCGGTGATCTTGCAGCTCAGCATCACGTTGGCGCCGGTCGTGTCCGAGAGCGGCACCAGCCCGGTGGGCTCCGGATCGACCAGGAAGCGCAGCGTGCCGCCACGCACCGGCTCCTCTTGGGCGCGCAGGCTGCGCGGCAAGAGCAGGGCGGAGCCGGCAGCGGCACCGAACGCGCCAAAGGCGCGGCGGGACAGGCTGGGCATGCGGAGGACCATCGGCGTTATCCTTATCCTTGGCTGAGAGCAGGCTCAGATCGGTTCGTCGACCAGATCGTCGAGGGCTGGTTCTTCCACTGTCCACTCGTCGCCCTGGAGCTCCGGGCGGTCGAAGGCGCGCATGGTCGCGAAATGGTCCTCCCAGTCCTCGACGAACAGGCTCTCGACCAGATGGTCCGCGACCCGCTGCGCGCCGACGCTGATCCCGGGCACATCGCCGGCGATCCGGCCATGGCTCATCACTGCACCCTGGTTCAAGCAGTAGACCCGGCCGAGCCAAGAATGGGCATCTCCGGACCGGTCGCGGAACTCCATGCCTTCGCCGAGGAAGGGATGGTCCAGCACCGGCCCTGGCGCATCCAGCTCCGGCAGCACGTCCCGCCAGCGCAGCACCCGCTCTGCCAGACGCGCCAGCTCCGGCCGCTTGCGCCAATCGACCCCGAACCCGGTGGCGACGATCACGAAGTCGGCGCGGATGCTGCCCTGTGGCGTGGTCAGAAGGATCGTCTCGCCCTCGTCCCTTGCCGCCAGCACCGGGCTGCCGGTGCGCACGGCAAAGCCTGGATGGCGCGAGCAGCGCAGCATCGAGTTGCGCGGCGGCGGTGCGTTCACCGAACGCATGTAGCCGTTGATCTGCAGCCGCGCTTCCGGTGCGAGTGCCCGAAAGCCGCGGGCAAAGCCGGCATGGTTGCCGGCCAGGCTCTTGTTGACCCGCGGGATGTCGGGCCGGCGCACCAGCAGCACCACCCGCTTCGCCCCGGCTTCCAGGGCTTCCGCAGCATTATCGACCGCAGACGCGCCCGCCCCGATCACCACGACTGTCTGCCCGGCCAGTGCTGTGAAGTCGATCGGCGCGCTGGAATGGACCACGCGCGGCGAGGCCAGCGAGGCGAAGGGCTCGGCGACAAAGGGGCCGCCCAGCCCGTCGCGGCCGTTCGCCAGCACCAGGCGGCGCGCCCGGATCCGCCGCTCACCTTCGGGTGTGGCCAAGATGGCGGTCACACCGTCCCGGTCGCCGTCCAGGTCGACCAGCTCCGACTGGTTCTCCACCGGCAGCCGGGTGACCCGGCGCAGCCAGACCAGATATTCCATCCATTGCGGGCGCGGGATCTTGTCCAGTGCTTCCCAGGCCGCCGCACCGAACTGCGCCTCGAACCAGGCGCGGAAGGTCAGGCTGGCCAGGCCCAGCGCCGGGCCGGCCAGGTGCTTGGGCGAGCGCAGCGTCTCCATCCGGCCATAGGTGACCCATGGGCCCTCGCGGCCTTCGGGCGCCCGGTCGAACAGGCGGATATTGCCGATGCCGTGGCGGAACAGGGCAAAGCCGGCGGCAAGGCCGGCCATGCCGGCACCGATGATCGCCACATCGAGGAGCGGCGTGCCGTCTTCGCTGGTACGTGGCGGCACCCAGGCAGGCGGCAGCTCCTCCAGCCTTTCCAGGTCCCACCAAAGTCGGCTTTCCAGCTCGGCCAGCGAGCGAGGACCGGCATAGGCCTGATCGCTCACGCCGCGGCCTCCCGGCCGTTCTCGGCTGCCTCGATTTCGGCAACGAGCGTGCGCACCGCCTGGCCGGCGAATTTGAGCGCCGCGCGGTCGAACGGCCGGTCGCGCTCGATCACCGCCAGCGCCGGGGCGAAGATCCGCCGGCGCAGGGCCTGGCGCGCCGAGGCGGGCTTCTGGAACAGGATGCCGTTGATCCTGGCCATCAGCGCGTCGTCGAACACGCTTTCCCAAACCCGCCGCTCGGTGCCGAGGTCGAATAGCGTGTCCTTGCGGGGCTCACGGTCGGCGCGCAGCGCTGCCGTGGCGTCGCGGTCCAGCAGGCCGTCCACGATCACCACGCCATAATCGCGCCGGGCACCGGCCGGGGTGACGAAGCCGCGCCGCACATCCTGCAGCACCAGTTCCGGATCACGCTCGAACGGATCGCCATAGCCGCCGCCGCCCGGCGTCATCACGGTGATGGTCTCGCCGGCCTGCAGCTCGATCATGTCGATCTTGCCGAGCTCCTGCTCGTCCGGCCGGCCCCGATTCTTGATGGTGCGGGCGGCCATGCCGCAGCGGCCGCCGAGCAGGCCCCAGGGCACGAAGCGGAACCGCTCCATGCCGCGGCCCAGGACCTGGCTGCCGGACTGGTGCGGGGTAAAGGTCAGCTCCAGGCCGACCCCGCCGCGCCACTTGCCGGCCCCGCCGGAATCCGGGCGGATGCCGTAGCGCAGGATGGTGAGCCCAGCCGAGGCCTCGACCGTTTCCACCGGGTTGTTGGCCATGCCGCTGGTCGAGGAATCTCGGCCATCCACGCCGTCCATGCCCTGCCTGCCGCCGGTGCCGCCGGTCATCGGCTCCACCACGTCGACCTTGCGCTTGCCATGCTCGTCGGCGGGCTCGGCCAGCACGACCGGGATGATCAGCCCGCAGCCGGCGGCACGCACGAAGTGCGGCACGGCCTGGGCGAGCAGGCCGTTGATCACGTCGACCATCCGGTTGCCCGTGGCATGGCGCACGCCCACCGCCGCCGGGAAGACCGGGTTCAGCAGCGAGCCCGAGGGAATGTGCAGCGTCACCGAGTTCAGGATCCCGGCATTGATCGGGATCGAGGGATCGCGCGTCAGCGCGTACTGCAGCAGGCGCAGGGTCAGCCAGGTATGGCGCTTGCCGGCAGACGGCAGGTTGAAGGCCGCCGCGATCTGCGGGTCGGTGCCGGTGAAGTCGATGTCCAGCTGGCCGTCCGTGGCCGTCATGGTCGCGTGTATGCGCACCGGCAGCGGCGAGACCAAGTCGTCGTCCAGATAGTCGGTGAACCGGTAGATCCCGTCCGGAATGGTGCGGAACGCGTCGCGCGCCTTCTTCGCCGCGTAGTCGATGATCTCGGTGGTGCCGGCGGCAAAGGCCTCGATGCCGTGCTGGGCGATCATGCCCGCCACCCGGCGCTCACCTACGGCCAAGGCCGCGACCATCGCCTTCAGGTCGCCCAAATTCTCTTCCGCCGTCCGGCAGTTCGCCTCGATGAACGCCACCACGTCCGGATTGAACTTCCCCGCCTTCACGAGCTTCAGGGGCGGGATCATCAGCCCTTCTTGGAAGATCTCGTGATTGGAGGGCGAGATGCTGGACGGCACCCTCCCGCCGACGTCGGCGGAATGGATGAAGCACCAGCCGTAGCAGACCACCTTGCCGTCGTGGAAATAGGGCTGGAGCAGGTGGAGGTCGGGCAGGTGGGTGGCCAGCCCCCCGGAACGGTAGGGGTCGTTGGTGATGATGACGTCGCCGGGCTCCAGCTCCGGCACCGCCCTGATCACGTCCGAGGCGTCGTTGTCGGCCATGTTGCAGACGCCGACCGTAGTCGGGAAGCAGAACAGCTTGCCGGCGTGGTTAACCAAGCCCGTGCCGAAGTCCTGGGTCTCCTTGACGTAGATCGTCCGCCCGGAGCGCTGCAGCGCGATGCCCATCTCCTCGGCGGTGGCCGCGACCTTGGTCACCAGGATCTCGAGGGTCACCGGATCAAGCATCGCCATTCTCCCGCGTCACGACCAGGAGACCCTGCCGGTCAGCCATGAGCCGCCAG
>NZ_WUJP01000431.1 GCF_009806515.1 Geminicoccus flavidas
CCCGGCGGCAGCCACAAGGTCGTATCGTCCTGTTCCACCACGGCCGGGCCGGCCACGGCCGAGCCGGCCCCCAGATCCTCGCGCCGGTACACGTTCGCCTCCAGCCATCCTCCCTCGTGGAACACCGGCCGCTGCCCGCGCGCGGCAGGGGACGGATCGCCCGGCGCCAGCTCGGGCAGAGCGACCTTGGCCACCTCCCCGATGATGCTCAGGCGCTGGGTGATCGCCTCCACCGCATGATCCGGCTCGCGGAAGCCGTAGATCGCCTCGTGGGCCCGATGGAACGCGTCGAGCACGCCCTGCACGTCCTCTGCCGCCCGCACCGCCTCGGGAATGGTGACGGTGAGCGAGAAGGACTGCCCGGCATACTGCATGTCCACCGCATGGACGAGGTGCTGGCCCACCACCGGCACGTCCTCCGCGACCAGCCATGCCTTCGCCATGGCCTCCAGGGCCTGCCAGTTTGCCCATAGCCGCTCGCCCGCAGCCTGCACGCG
>NZ_WUJP01000432.1 GCF_009806515.1 Geminicoccus flavidas
CGCCTTACCCAGGCTGCGCACGAAGTCGCGGCGCAGATCGGCCACCGCGGCACCCAGCGCGCAGAAGGTGGCGGCCGCGGTAGGCACAGTGACGCCCTTCAGCTTCGCCTCCTCGGCGAGCATGACCGCATGGGTCGGCCCGGCACCGCCGAACGGCACGACCACATGGTCGGCAGGCTCATAGCCCTTCTGCGCCAGGAGCTTGAACAGTTCCGAGGCCATGCGCACGGTCGCGACTCGCAGCGCCGCCTCGGCGGCATGGGCGGCCGAGGGTAGGTGCAGGTGCTGGGCGATGGCTGCCAGCGCCGCTTCCGCCTTGGCCTTGTCCAGGCGCATGGCCCCACCCAGGAAGCGGTCGGGGTCGATGAAGCCCAGTACTAGGTAGCAGTCGGTCACGGTCGGCTCGGTGCCGCCCAGCCCATAGGCGACCGGGCCGGGATGGGCTCCGGCACTTTCCGGCCCAACCTTGATCACGCCGTAGGCGTCCACCGAGACGATCGACCCGCCCCCGGCACCGATGCTGGACACGCCCACCACCGGCATCATCAGGGGCAGGTCGCCGATCCGGGCATTGGTGGTGAACTCGACCGTGCCGTCGCTGATGATCGCGATGTCGGCACTGGTACCGCCCATGTCGAAGGTGAGCGCCGCGTCGATGCCGGCCGCCCGGCACATCGAGGCGGCGGCCGTGGCACCCGAGGCCGGCCCGGACAGCACCGTGTCGATGGCGCGCTCCTTGGCACTGGCCAGGCTCAGCATACCGCCCGAGGACGAGGTGAGCTGCAGGACGTTCTGCGCGACCGCGTCGATCCGCTCGCCGAGCTTCGCCAGATAGGCGCCCATCAGCGGG
Organism: Geminicoccus flavidas; assembly: GCF_009806515.1. GTDB lineage: Bacteria > Pseudomonadota > Alphaproteobacteria > Geminicoccales > Geminicoccaceae > Geminicoccus > Geminicoccus flavidus. The sequence goes on from NZ_WUJP01000432.1 coordinate 851, forward strand.
TGGACCTCGGCGTTGATGCAGGCCACCACCGCGCGCTCGAACTCGCGCACCTCCGGCCAGATCTCGGCCGAGCAGGTCACCGGCAGGTCGGGC
>NZ_WUJP01000433.1 GCF_009806515.1 Geminicoccus flavidas
AGTCGGGCCGCGATCGCCCGGCCGAGCTCGATCTCCAGCGTCGGGTCGACATAGGCGTTCAGGAGCATGATCGCGACCGCACCGGCCCGCGAGGCGGCGATCTCCCGGCACAGCGCATCGACCGCGGCCTCGTCCGGCCGGGCCAGCACGGCACCGTCGGCGGCGACCCGCGCATCGATCTCGAAGATCAGGTCGCGCGGGACGACCGCCTGTTCCTTGCCCAGGTGGAAGTTGTAGGGCGTCTTGAGCTTCGCCCGCCCGATCTCCAGCACGTCGCGCCCACCCTTGGCGACCACCAGGGCGACATCGGCCACCTTGCGCTGCAGGATCGCGTTCAGTGCCAGCGTGGTGCCATGGACGATGCGCAGGGTCCGGCCGGCCAGCGCCGGATGCCGTGCTGTCAGCGCGCGCAGCCCCTCCCCCACCGCCCGCGACGGATCGGCCGGCGTGCTCGGCTGCTTGTGCTGGAGGAGGCTACCGTCCGGCATCACCACCACGAAGTCGGTGAAGGTTCCGCCCACGTCGATCCCGACGGCGGGCATCCCCTCCTGGGACTGACCGGACAAGCTCATCGAGCGGGCACCCTCCACACATCATGACGGATTGAACGATGGATTGATCGGGACGACGCGGGACGGGAACCGCCCTCCATGCCGTCAGCGGCCAGGACATGCGCAGACCTGCGGGCGGCAACCTAGCCAGGCAACCGATTACCATCCAGACCTATTACGCAAGTGCAGCATGCCGGCCGGACCAGTGCTGCCTGCCGCCCG
>NZ_WUJP01000434.1 GCF_009806515.1 Geminicoccus flavidas
GGCGCTCAAGGAAGAATTTCTAACCGCTGCTTCAAGCACCCCTGCGGCCTCTCCCACCCGCAGCCGGCTACTGTTCCCCGTGCGCACCCCGGTCACCGCGGTCTCGGCGCAAGAGGAGCGTACGTTCCTGCCATTCCAGTGGACCATCTGGTCATTCACCGTCGCAGCGCGCGCAATCTGAGCAGAAGATGGATGCTCGACCCGCCACCCCCGGATGAGGGTCGGCTGATGGTGTGGCGCCTCGGGCTCCGCGCGGGCACCGGGCGCCCGCGACACAGGCCCCGATGAGGGCATCTTCATCCGTGAGGATCGGCGAGAGGCTTTCGCTTGCGCTCCATCGGCGACCGCCATGCTGAAGACGATCTTCGTCCAGGACACGGCCGAGGCCGCCCACACGCAAGGGCGGCAGGTGGCCGATGCACTGCGCGAGCGTCTTCCCGAGTTTACCGCGCTGAGGGACGCCGCGCGAGGACGTGCTCGCCTGCATGACCTTCTCCGCACGAGCACTGGGCGCAGATCATGTCCACGAACCCGCTCGACCGCCTCGATGGCGAGATCGAGCGGTGGGCCGATGTTGTCGGGATCTTCCCCAACGACCGCTCGGTCATCCGGCTGGCTGGGGCGTTGATGTGCGAGCAGTGCGATGAGCGGGCGGTCCGCCGTGGCCGCCTGATCACCCTCGGGCCCTGCCTGGCGGCCCCCTCGCCGTGATCGAAGCAGCGGCCGCTCTGTCCCGTCTGCCGAATGCTCCGGCTACGCCGTATGGCCTGGGCTACGGCTGTTCAGGAGCGCACCACCAGGCAGTCATGGCCCTGGCGCATGATCGCCTTGCAGGCGCTCTCTGCCTTGCTCTGGTCGTAGCCGACCAGCCGGGCGAGATAGATCTTCTTGCCCTTGCTGGTCGAGGCGAGGACGGTCGGTTTGCCGCGCAGCTTCTTGGCCATCTCGCCGGCCACGCGCTGGACCTGGCGGCGGGCGGCCTTTTCCGAGGAGAAGCCACCGACCTGCACCGAATAGCGGTGGCGCTGGCCGGCGGCTGGCGGCTGCGGTGCCACCGCAGCGACCACCACGGGCTTCGCGGCCGGCGGCGGTGCCACCGCGCTGCCTTCCGCGTCGCCCTGGTCGCGCGAGGCGGTGAGGTCCACCCCGTCGCCCTGCGCGGCCGGCGCCCGCACCGGGCCGGCCGCGGCCACGGCGGTGTTCGCCGACGCGGTGCCGAGCAGTGGCATCGCCCGGGCGATCTGGACCGAGGCGAAGCCGTCGTCCAGCAGCCGCATGGTCTGCCGATCGCGGGCCCGCGCAGTCTTGCCGCCCAGGACCACGGCGATCAGCCGCCGCCCGCCGCGGACCGAGGAGGCGACGAGGTTGTAGCCGGACGCACCGATATAGCCGGTCTTCAGGCCGTCCGTGCCCGGGTAGCGGCCGAGCAGCCAGTTGTGGTTGCGGATCGTCCGGCCGGCATAGCTGAACTCGGCACGGGAGAAGTAGGGGTAGTATTCGGGGAAGTCGTCGATTAGCCGGCTCGCCAGCTTCGCCATCTCGAGCGCGGTGGTCACCTGCTCGGGGTTCGGCAGGCCCGAGGCGTTCTTGAACCGGGTCTTCTTCATGCCGAGCTGGCGGGCCTTCTTGGTCATCTGCTCGGCGAACGCCTCCTCGCTGCCGGCCAGCCCCTCGGCCACCACGCTGGCCGCGTCGTTGGCCGACTTGGTCAGGAGCGCCATGATCGCGTCGTCGAGCGTGATCGACTTGCCGGAGCGCAGCCCGAGCTTCGATGGCGGGCGGGATGCGGCGCGGGCGGAGATCGGCAGCCTGGTGTCCAGCGTGACCTTGCCGGCGCGCACTGCCTCGAACGCCAGGTAGACCGTCATCATCTTGGTCAGCGAGGCGGGATGGCGCAGCCCGGTCGCATCCTCGCCGAGCAGCACTTCGCCGCTGGCATGGTCGACCACCACGGCGGCATAGCGTGGCACCAGTGCGCCCTTCGCCACGGCTCCTGCGGCCAGCAACTGGCAGAGCCCCAGGGTCAGGGCCAGGCAGAAGGCCGCCAGAACACGTCTCGAACCGGTTGAGCTAGCCATGCGGACGTCCACCTGAGCGCGCCGGACCGACCCGATCCGGCCGAGCCCGAGGAGCGCGACTCAGCCAGTCGTTCCGGTCACTTGCGATGCGCGCATCACACCGTACCTCAGCCACGACTAGTCACGACCAGAGGTAGAAATCAACGCCGGAATAATCGCTCGCGCATTATTCTGCGGGAATGAGGAAGCGGCGATACACCCAGCCGGTCGGCCGGCCGTCCGCGGCGGGGATGCGGTGCCAGCCGAGTTGCTCGCGGTCGGTCCGGACGAGCGTTCCTTCGGTCAGAACGCCCACCACGGGGAACGAATTGTCCGGCCCGCCGCGCATGTTCACCGCGGTGCTGATCCGGTAGCGATCTCCGGCCTCGGCAGCCTCGGCCGTGGCCTGCCCGGCTCCGGGCGATGCCGCCTGCGGTTCGGCCGGCGCGTCCTGCTCGACTGCCGGACGCTCCGCCCGCCCGGGCACCGGAGCCGCCGCCGCATCCATTGGCGCATCACGGCCCTCAGGCAGCGCCTCCTCCTGTGCGGCGCCCTCCCGTGCGTCATCCCCCTGCCCGGCCGCATCCTGCTCCGGCCCGGTGGTCGGCTCCGCTTCGCGGGCCGCCCTCAGCGCCTCGTCGAGCGAGGCCTGCGCCCGTTCCTCCGCACTTCTGCTGCGCTCGACCGCGGCTGCCATCGCATCCGGGTCCGGGCCGGCCGCCGGACCGTCCGGTGCAGCCTCGGCCACCGCACCGGTCTCGCCTGCAGCCCCGCCTGCAGCCCCGGCGGGCGAAGCACCTTCCGCGCGCTCCGCGAGCGTGGCGAGTGCCGCGGTGGCCGCGGCATTGCCGGGCTCCAGCGCCAGCACTTGGCGGAAATCCCGCGCCGCTTCCTCGATCATGCCCAGCTCGATCCGCAAGGCACCCCGATATTGCAAGGCTTCCAGATAATTGGGGTCGATCGCCAGCGCTCGGTCGTAGTCGGTCAGCGCGGCACGCCGGTTGCCCGCCTGGGCGCTGGCCAGCCCGCGCGTGAGATAGGCATAGCGGAGGTTGCGGATCGTGGTCGGGTCGTCGGCCTTGAGCTTCTGGGCCTCCAGATAGTCGGCGATCGCGGCGTCGTAGTCGCCGAGCTGCGAGTAGGCGACGCCGCGATTGTTGAGCGTCACCGCGAGCGCCTCCGGATCCAGCCCCCCTGCGTCGATCGCCCGGCCGAACGCGGCCGCCGCCTCGGCGAACTCGCCGGACCGGTAGAACTCGTAGCCCTGCCGGAGATCGTCGGGCAGCTGGGCGCCGGCCGTGCCGGTGACCACCAGGCAGCCGGCCACGACCATGCCCGCCAGATGCCGCCGCCACCGCCAGCTGGCCCCGCCGGGAGCGGCCCCGCGGCCGCCGCCGGCTCTCACGACCCGGCTCCCGGCTTGCGTGCCCGATACCGGCCGCGCAGCGTCGCCGCATGGCCCTCGCGCACGATCTGCTGCGGCCGGGTCACCGCCAGCGCATCGTCCGGAACGTCCCTGGTGATCACGCTGCCAGCCCCCACCAGTGCGCCGGCACCCACCTGGACCGGCGCTACCAGCGCGGTGTTGGAGCCGATGAACGCGCCGGCCCCGATGGCGGTCTGGTGCTTGCCGAACCCGTCATAGTTGCAGGTGATGGTGCCAGCCCCGAGATTGGCGGCCTCCCCCACCTCCGCATCGCCGACATAGCTCAGATGGTTGACCTTGGCGCCGGCACCCAGCCGCGCGTTCTTGGCCTCGACGAAGTTGCCGACCTTGGCGCCTTTGCCGATCCGGCTGCCCGGCCGGACCCGGGCGAACGGGCCGATCTCGGCACCCGCCTCGATCGTGCAGCCCGCCAGATGGGAGAACGCGTGGACCCTGGCGCCGGCCTCGATCCGCACCTCTGGCCCGATCATCACGTACGGCTCGATCACCGCACCTGGTGCCACCTCGGTGTCCGCCGAGAAATGGACGCTGTCCGGCACCGGCATGATCACGCCCAGTTCCAGGAGCCGCTCGCGCTGCCGCTCCTGGAACAGCCCGTAGGCGTCGGCGAGTTGTCGCTGGCTGTTGACCCCCACCCCGTCCTGCCAGGGCCCTTCCACCGCCACGCAGGCCCAGCCGCGCTCTCGCGCCAGCTGGACGATGTCGGTGAGATAATACTCGTTCTTGTCCGGCCGGTGCGGCACCGCCGCCAGCAGTTCGGGCAGCCGCGCGGCATCCATCGCCATCACGCCGGCATTGCACAGGCCCGAGCGCCGCAGCTCCGGGTCGGCATGGCGCTCCTCCACGATCGCCAGCAACTGCCCACCTTCCTGGCGGAACCGGCCATAGCCGGTGCGGTCGGGCGGATCCATGCCCAGCACCGCCACGGCGGCATCGGCCGCGCGCCTCGCCGCCAGCAGCTCCCGTAGCGTCTCCGCCCGGATCAACGGCGTGTCGCCATACAGCACCAGCACCTCGCCTGCTGCCGGCAGCCCGGCGATTCCGGCCTGTACCGCATGGCCGGTCCCGAGTGGCGGATCCTGGATCGCCACCGACAGCGGCAGGCCGGAACGCGCCCCTGCCTCGGCGACCTCCTCCATGCCCGGTGCCAGGACCAGGACGACCCGTGCCGGGTCGAGCTCGCCCGCCACCGCCAGCACATGCTCCAGGAGGCTGCGGCCGGCCAGCGGATGCAGGACCTTCGGCCGGCCGTTCCGCATCCGGGTGCCCTTGCCCGCGGCCAGGATCAGGACATGCAGCGCTGTCGTCATCGATCTCCGTCTCTCGATCCTGCGGCCAACGATCCTGCCGTAGACCGGACCGGAGTCCCGTCCGGCCGGCGATCCCCCCTGCCGCCCTGCCCCAACCAGCCGGTCCTAGCAAGCCGGTATGGCTGCGGAACGCAACCGCCCCGAGTGTAACGAGTCCGCTTGACCGGACAATGCAGGCACCGCTTCCTGCGGCGATGTCTGCCTCCGGTGCCGGGGCACCCGCTGCCGGTACCGCCGCGTCCCAGCCTTAGTTGGAGCACTGATCTTGGCCTCGTTTCCGCCGCTGCGGGCAATCCTGTTCGACCTGGACGGCACGCTGGTCGAATCCGCCCCGGACCTGCACGCCACGCTCGTGGAGGTGACGGCGGAGCTGGGTGTCGATGCGCCGAGCCTGCCCGAGCTGCGCACCATGATCGGCGACGGTGCCCGGGTCCTGATCCGACGCGCCCTGGACGCCGCCGGGCACCCGGACGACCCGGAACTGCTGGAGCGGCTGTTCGAGAACTTCCTCGCCCGCTACACCGCCAACCCCTGCCGGCACAGCTTCGCCTATGAGGGCGTGGTGCCGGTGCTCACCGAGCTTGCGGCCCGCGGCATCCGGATGGGGATCTGCACCAACAAGCCCCATGCGCCGACACTCGGCCTGCTGGACGCGCTGGGCCTCACCGGCTTCTTCGGCGCGGTGGTGGGCGGCGACAGCCTGCCCGTGCGCAAGCCCGATCCGGAACATGCGCTCGCGACGCTGCGCCTCCTGGGCCTCCCGCCCGAGGAGGCGATCTTCGTCGGGGACAGTACCAACGACGTGGTCACCGCGCGCGCAGCCGGCATGAAGGTGATCGTGGTCAGCTTCGGCTACACTACCATCCCGCCGAGCGAGCTGGGTGCGGACCTGGTGATCGACCGCTTCGACGAACTGCCGGCCGCACTCGACCAGCTGCGCCCAGGCAGCCGCCTGGCCGGCAGCATTGCGTCTTGACACCGGGCGGGCGACGATGCACCAGACGCGCGGCGTCGGGCGCTTAGCTCAGCGGTAGAGCACTACCTTCACACGGTAGGGGTCGCAGGTTCGAACCCTGCAGCGCCCACCATCCCACCGTCCCTCCCTCGACCTGTCGGCTGGCGCGCTTTTCCTCGCGGAGGCGCAGACGTGGCCATGAGGTTCACCCTCGCAAACGGCCGTTCCGCTCCCTACATCTGCTGGGGACTAGGAACCGCTCGACGAGGGAAAGACGCCGTCCATGAACATGGTCTTGCGCAAGGCCGCAGGATTCGGCCTGCTCGCCGCGACGCTCGGCATCGCCGGCTGCCAGGCGCTGTTCGCCCATGCGTTCTGACCGGCCGGCCGGTTCCGGCAGCGACATCCTGGGCGGGTACGCAGCGCCCCAGCGCTGGATCCCGGAAGCCCGTTCGCGCCTGGAAGGCCGGTTTGAGGGGCTGGTCCTCTATCTGTTCGCGCTCTGGCCGATCATGGGCGCGCTGGTCGCGCTGAGCCGGGGCCGGGCGGATGCCGTGCTGGTGGACGCGCTGGCGGCAGCGCTGGTGATCGGTGGAGCCGGCCTGATCCGCTCCGGTCGCCGGGCTGAGCGGGCGTTCCGGGCACTCAAGGTCGCCCGTGCGCCGAGACTGCCGCGCAAGCTCCTGGGGGCAGCTTCTTTGGGCCTTGCCGCCTTCACGCTCGCCTTTGCCGGTGCCGGACACGACTTCCTGTCCGGGGTCGCGTTCGGCCTGGGTGCGGGCTTCGCCACCGTGCTGATGTACGGGCTCGACCCGCGCGGCGAGAAGCGTGCCGGCAGCGTGGATGGCATCGACACCGACCTGTTCCGCCAGGCATTGGACGCCGCATCCGCCCGCATCACCGAGCTGGACCAGATCCGGCGCCGCATCCGCTCGCAGGCCCTCACGCAGCGCCTGTCGCGGGTGGTGGAGCGAGCTCAAGGGCTGGTCGACACGATCGAGCGCCAGCCCGAAACCTTCAACCGGGCGCGCAAGGTGCTGAACCTCTATCTGGACGAGACCCTTGGCATTGCCCGTCGCTTCGCCAGTTCCGGCCTGGATGGCGCCGATCCCGCGATCGAGCGCAAGTTCACCGTGGCCCTGGACGCCATGGAGGCGGCGATGACTGAGCAGCAGCAGAAGCTGCTGGCCGCGGACGCGCTCGACCTGGACGTCCAGCTGGAAGTGCTGACCCGGCGCCTGAAGAGCGAGGGCATCCACGGATGACGGCCAGCCCGGATGCCGGCCGGATCCCGCCAGGCCGTCCCAGCTGATATTTCCTGCCCGCCGGCTCTTGCCGGCGACCGACCCCATCATCCTGCCCAGGGAGGAACGCCCCGATGAATGAGCCGTCCAGGACCTCCCCGCCGCCGCAGCCGACCTGGAGTGACGAGCCGGCACCGGCGGCCACGCCCGCGGCGGTCCGGCCCGGCTCGGTGGAGCCGGGCGTCCCCCGGCCGATGCCGGCGCCGCTGCGCGAGGCGGCGCCGCTGGCACCGGCCCAGTCCATCTCCACCGCCCAGTCCACCTCCCCCGGCCTCACCGCCACCAGCGCGGAGATCGAGGC
>NZ_WUJP01000435.1 GCF_009806515.1 Geminicoccus flavidas
GATCACGGCGATGGCCCCGGAGCAGCGGGCCAAGATCGAGCAGCTCCTGAGCGAGATCGATCTGGGCGACAGCAACTCCGTGGTGCTGTTCGGTGCAAGGGCGCAGGGCGAGCTCACCAACATCAGCGAGCAGATGCTGGAGGGCGTGCGCAACAAGGATGCCGGCCCGGCCGGCGACGCACTCTCGCGCATGCTGCTGACCCTCAAGGGCTTCGACACCAGCGACCTGAAGGACGTGAAGAAGCCGGGTTGGATCAAGCGGATGCTCGGCGCCACCGAGCCCGTCCACAAGTTCGTACAGAAATATCAGGAAGTGCGCGGCCAGATCGAGACGATCGGCGACAGCCTGAACAAGCACAAAAACACCCTGATGGTCGATGTCGAGAAGCTCGACCGGCTCTACGACGCCACCCTGTCCTATTTCCACCAGCTGGCGCTCTACATCAGTGCCGGCGAGGAAATGCTCCGCAAGATCGACCAGGAGCAGATCCCGGCCTTGACCCGGGCTGCCGAGCAGTCCGGCGACGTGCTGGCCGCCCAGCAGCTGCGCGACCTGCGCAGTGCCAGGGACGACCTGGAGCGGCGCGTCCACGACCTGAAGCTGACCCGCCAGGTCACCATGCAGGCCCTGCCCTCGATCCGGCTGGTCCAGGAGAACGACAAGGGCCTAATCACCAAGATCACCAGCACGCTCGCCAACACCATCCCGCTCTGGAAGACCCAGCTCGCCCAGGCGATCACGATCTACCGCTCGAGCCAGGCGGCCAAGACGCTGAAGGAGGCCACCGACCTCACCAACCAGCTGCTCGAGGCGAACGCGAAGAACCTGAAGGACGCGAACGCCATGGTCCGCGAGCAGATCGAGCGCGGCGTGTTCGACATCTCGGTGGTCGAGAAGGCCAACCGCGCGCTGATCGAGACCATCCAGGACAGCCTCCGGATCGCGGACGAGGGCAAGATCAAGCGGGCGGACGCGGAAAAGCGCCTGATCGCCTGCGAGAATGAGCTGAAGCAGGTGCTGCGCGCGGCCTCCGCCGCCCGGACCACCGGCGGCCCCGGCCAGCACGCCTGGAGGAGCTGAGCCATGTCGCTCTGGGAGCGCCTGACCGGCGAGTTCGTCGACGTCATCGACTGGAAGGACGACAGTTCCGACACGCTGGTCTGGCGGTTCGAGCGCTGGCAGGACGCGATCAAGCAGGGTGCGAAGCTGACGGTGCGCGAGGGCCAGGTCGCGATCTTCGTCAGCGAGGGCCAGATCGCCGACGTGTTCCCGCCGGGGCTCTACTCCCTGGATACCCGCAACTTGCCGGTGCTGACCACCATCCGGCACTGGGACCACGGCTTCAACTCGCCGTTCAAGGCCGAAGTCTACTTCGTCTCGACAAGGCGCTTCACCGACCTGAAATGGGGCACGCGCAACCCGATCATGCTGCGCGACCCGGAGTTCGGCCCGGTCCGGCTACGTGCCTTTGGCACCTATACGCTGAAGGTGGCGGACGCGCCCTTGTTCCTGCGCGAGGTGGTCGGCACGGACGGCCACTTCACCACCGAGGAGATCTCGAACCAGCTGCGCAACCTGATCGTGGCGAAGATGGCCGAGGCGCTGGCCATCAGCGGCGTGCCGGTCCTGGACCTGGCCGCGAACTACGAGAAGCTCGGCCGGTTCGTGACCGACCGCACCGCACCCTTGGTCCGCGAGTCCTACGGCATCGACCTGCTGCAGCTCCTGGTCGAGAACGTCTCCCTGCCGCCTGCCGTCGAGCAGGCGCTGGACAAGCGCAGCTCGATGGGCGTGATCGGCGACCTCGACCGCTACACCCGTTTCCAGGCAGCCGAGGCGCTGGGTCAGGGCGGCACGGACGGCGCGTTGGGTGCCGGGATCGGCCTGGGTGCGGGCATGGCCATGGCCCAGCAGGTGGCAGGCGCCTTCGGCGCTACCGGCGCCGCTGCCCAGCCGGCGGCCAGCGCCACGCCGCCGCCCTTGCCTCGGGCGCTGAACTATCACGTGGCGATCGCAGGCGCCGCGCAGGGCCCCTTCGACGGCACGGCGCTGCGCCGGCTGGTCACCGAGGGCAAGCTCGGCCGGGACAGCATGGTCTGGACGGCCGGGATGGCCGACTGGGCGAAGGCGGCCGACCGGCCGGACCTGGCAGAGCTGTTCGCCGACCAGCCCCCGCCCCTGCCGCTCGGTTGATCGATGCAGGGACCCTGGGGGGAACGGTCCACCGGGTCGGGCGGCGCGCCGGAGGCAACGCCGACCGCGGGTGACCGAAGGTTCCCGTGCAGCCAGTGCGGCGCGTTCCTGACCTTCAAGCCCGGCACGCAGGTCATGGTCTGCGGGTTCTGCGGCCACGAGAACCGGATCGTGGAGGTTGAGAAGCCCGGCACGCTGCGCGAGCTCGACTTCCATGCCTGGCTCGGCCGGCTCGCCGACCAGCGCGACGTCGAGGAGACGCGCACCGTCAAGTGCGACGCCTGTGCTGCCGAGTTCAGCTTCGAGGGCGACCGGTTCAGCGGCGCATGCCCGTTCTGTGGCTCGGCCACGGTCACCGATACCGGGGTCAACCGGCACATCAAGCCGTCCGGGCTCCTGCCGTTCGGCATCGACCGGCGCGGCGCCGAGGCGGCCTTCGACCGCTGGCTCAAGGGCCGGTGGTTCGCGCCCTCGGACCTGAAGCGCCGGTCGGAGCGGCGCGAGCGGCTGAGCGGGATCTACCTGCCCTACTGGACCTATGACAGCGCCACCCGCTCCAGCTATCGCGGCCAGCGCGGCGACCGCTACACGACGGTGGAATGGGTGGCGGTGCGCGACGCCAAGGGCGGTGTCCGCCAGGTCCAGCAGCCGGTGACCCGGATCCGCTGGCGCCCGGCCGCAGGCCAGGTGGCGCGCGATTTCGACGACGTGCTGGTTCCGGCCTCCGAGAGCCTGCCGGTCGCGATGGTGGATCGGCTGGAGCCCTGGGACCTGCAGGACCTGCGCTTCTACCGCCAGGAATACCTGGCGGGCTTCCAGGCCGAGGCCTATGGCGTCGACCTGTCCGCCGGCTTCGACCGGGCTCGGGTCAAGATGGACGCGGTGATCCGCCAGGACGTCGCCCGTGCCATCGGCGGCGACGTGCAGCGGATCGACCATGTCGAGACCCGCCATGCCGACGTCACCTTCAAGCACGTGCTGCTGCCGGTCTGGATCGCCGCCTACCGCTACCGGGGCCGACCCTACCGCTTCCTGGTCAATGCCCGCACCGGCCAGGTGCAGGGCGAACGGCCCTGGTCCTGGGTCAAGATCACGGCGGCGGCGGTCGTCGCGGCCCTGATCCTGGTGATCGTGTTCGCGCTCCTCCAGGATGGCGGCATCATCGACCAGGTGCTGCGCGGCTTCTGAGGCTCTGGCCCTCCGGCGCACCCCGATGTGCCGGTGGCGTACCGCCCGTGCATGAGACGGCAGAAGCCGAATTGACTGGCTCCTCCCGAGGCGCAGCCGGCCATCCGGGCCGGAGGAGGCGGCCCGCGGCCTGGCGAACGCCGCCGCAGCCCATGCCCACGGAACATCGCGGACGGAACCGCCGCCGCCCTGCCCATGGATAGGAACGGAGCCGGCTTGAAGTCCAAGTGGTCTCGTTCCATTCAGTGCCGCCGGCCATGGCCGCCACGGCACGGACATCTAACCGTTTGGCACCATCTGGCAGACGCGCGGCGCACGCCGCACCGCGCCCAAGGTTTGCCGGCGGAAAGCTCGCCGTTCGGCCGGCCCGGGCTGCCCCCTAGCCCTCCGGCGGACAATGCCGCCTGTCCGGCGCCGGTCCATGCATCAGGGCACCCGACGTGAGGCGGGTCATCCCCGAATGGCGGCAGGCCACGACGGTCGTCCATTTCGTCGGAGTGCCGCATGGGAAACTCCATGATTCCAGAGCCCGGGCCTGCCCGAGCGGGCGCTGCGACAAGCAGGGCAGTCCATCGATCACGGACTCTCGACCGGCTCGGCTCGCCGGCACTTCGACCCTACGTGCATCGTGGAGTGCCCAGCACTCGGCAGCCTTGGCAGCACGCACCCAGCACCTCCTGATGGCCTCCGTTTTCGCACACCACGTCCCGTGCTCCAGTCACTGCCAAGCATGAACCGTGAGCAAAGCCGCCTCGTCCCGCCGGCAAGGCCGCTGGCCTCTCCTGACCGATATTTTTCCACTGCCAGACCAACCGGCCAGGCATGAATGACTGCGGCAATCCCAGGCTGGACCACCCCGTGCTGATCCGCCGCCTCTGTCCACCGGCAGGTGAGGACGCAGCCGACGAGCGATCAGTCTGGTGCGGCAGGCAAGACCCTCTTGTGGCGAAAGCTGGCCAGCCTGCCTCCTGTATCTCGACCTGCTGGAAGGCCAACGAGACCGGAGCGGAGGCGGCATGCCGGAAAGGACAGACCTGCCGGACAACGCTGTCGCAGCCGGAGCCGCACCCTCTTGCCGCTTCCTGCCGCCGTGCCCACCAAGGGAACGCCGGCCATCGCTCCGGCGTGGAGCATGTCCCCTGCCCCGATGCCGATGCCGCTTCGTCGTCCAGCCTGAAGGTCCACCCGATGCCGAGCCCCCTCACCCAGATGCGTTCGCCCGGCCCGACGGACGGCGCGGTCCTGCCGGGCAGCCGGGTACTGCAGGTAGGCAGCGCACTGGCGGCAGGAGCGGCCGTCGCGATCGGTGCCATGGGCGCGCACGCCTTTCGCGAGGCGGGGGATGCGCGCGGAGCCGACCTGATGGCGCTCGCCAGCCAGTACCTGATGTGGCACGCCCTGGCCGCACTGGCGCTGAGCCGGCTGGCCGTCAGGCTCCAGGCCGCCATCACCGTGCTGCTGACCTCGGCCGTGCTGTTCGCCGGCACGCTCGTTCTGTTGGCGCTGGGAGCGCCCTCTTGGCTGGGTGCCGTTACCCCCTTGGGCGGCACCGGCCTGATCATCGGCTGGCTGATGGCCGCCTGGGCGCTCCTGAGGCGGTCCCGGCCGGCCTGAGCAGAAGCCGGCTGCAGCCGGTGAACGTGTCGATCCCGCACCGTCATGGGCCGAAGCTCTGCACCAGGCTGCCCGCCACCAGGTACCAGCCGTCCACCAGGACGAAGAAGATCAGCTTGATCGGCAGCGAGATCATCACCGGGGGCAGCATCATCATGCCCATCGACATCAGCACCGAGGCGATGAGCAGGTCGATCACCAGGAACGGGATGAAGATCAGGAAGCCGATCTCGAAGGCGCGCCGCAGCTCGCTGATCATGAACGCCGGGACGAGGGTGCGCAGCGGCGTCGCCTCGGCGGTCTCGGGTGCCACGCCCGCGAGGTTCAAGAACAGGTTCAGGTCCTTCTCGCGGGTATGCGTCAGCATGAAGGCGCGGACGGGCGCGCTGGCCCGCTCGAAGGCGGTGACCTCGTCGATCTCCTCGGCCAGATAGGGTGCCAGCCCCTGCTCGTAGGCTCGCTGGAAGGTCGGCCCCATCACGAACGCCGTGAGGAACAGGGCGAGCCCGATCAGGACCGGGTTGGGCGGCGTCTGCTGCAGGCCGAGCGCGCTGCGCAGGAAGGAGAGCACGATCACGATTCGGGTGAATGAGGTCACCATCACCAGGATGCCGGGCGCTAGGCTCAGGACCGTGATCAGTGCCACGATCTGGACGAGCTGGCTCGTATAGGAGCCGCCGCCCAGGTCTAGGCTCAGGCCGGCAGCACTGGCCGGTGTGTCCGCCCATGGCAGCAGGCCGGCCGCCAACAGGATCGGCGTGACGAAACGCGCCTTCATGCCGCGCTCTCCCTGCCGGTGTGGCTGCCCGCAGTCGCCAAGCCCGGCGCCGCGGGCGACGGAAAGCCTTCGCCTGCCACCACGACCGGCAGGCTGCCGCCCAGGATGATCAGGTGCTCGCGCTCGCCGTGGCGGATCACCAGCAGCCGGTGGCGGAGGTCGAGCGCGCGCTGCGCCACGATCGCTGGCCCGGACGCGGGTCCGGCCGCGGGCAGCCGCCCCTGCAGGCGGCGCAGGAGGAAGGGCAGGCCCGCCAGCAGGACTGCCGCCACCAGCACGGCCAGGACGATGCGGAGCGAGTCGGGACCCAGATCCATCACGGCCACACCGTATGCAACCGGTAGGCGCCGAGCGCCCGCCGCCGCCGGTCCTGCCGGGTGAGCTCCGCCGCCGCCGCCACGCCGCGCTCGGCCAGCAGCTCGACCAAGGTCTCGAGCTCGTCGAGCAGCGCCAGCACGGCAGGCAGCCTGGTGCTGACCTCGGCGTCGCGCAGGTCCGCCCCGAGATCGTGCAGGAGTTCCGCCAGGGCCTCGGGGTTGGGATCGACCTCCCGACGGATCGCGGCCAGCCGCGCCGCCAGTGTCGCGACATCGTCCGTGCCCAACCCGGCTGTTTCCGAATCGGCGGTGCCCGGGTCGGCCGGGCCCGGCCCAGCCTCCTGCGCTTGCGGCCGGCTCATCGATCGTCCTTCTGGCTGCTTCGCTGCATGGCCGGATCTTGGATCCGCGATGGTTAAGATTCCGTTGCCGCGCCCGCAGGGCGGCCCTTCGTCCACGGCGGTGGCTACCCATCTGGTGGGAAAGGTTCACCTGGGAGCCACGGCATTGCGGGAATGGACGGACGAGGAACTGACCCGGTTCTCGCGTCAGATCGTGCTGCGCGAGGTGGGCGGCGTTGGGCAGGATCGACTGCTGCGTGCGAAGGTCGCACTGATCGGAGTCGGCGGGATCGGTGCACCGGCCTCGCTCCTGCTGGCGGCGGCGGGGATCGGGACGCTCCGCCTGATCGACCATGACCAGGTCGAGCTGTCCAACCTGCACCGCCAGGTCCTGTTCGGCCCGGACGATGTCGGTCGGGCCAAGGTCGAGGCTGCCGATGCAAGGCTGGCGGCCACGGCACCCGGCCTACGAGTCGAGCCCTTCCCGGTGAAGCTCGAGCCGAGCAATGTCGACACGCTGCTGAAGGGCGTCGACCTGGTGCTGGATGGCACCGACCAGTTCGAGGTCAGGAGCCTCGTGGCGGATGCCTGTGCGGCCGCCGGGATCCCCCTGGTTTCGGCCTCGGTGCAGGGCTTCGACGGCCAGCTCATCCTGTTGCGCCCCTACCTGGGCGCGCCACATCCGAGCTATCGCTGCATCTATCCCGAGGCACCCGCCCCCGGAGAGCTGCCGAGCTGCAGCCGCTCAGGCGTGCTGGGGCCAGTGGCGGCGACGATTGCGGGGCTTGCCGCGACGCTCGCCATCAAGACGCTGCTCGACCTGGAAGACCCTGCCGTGGCGGCGCCACTATGCTGCTATGACGGCCTGGGCGGAATGCTGCACCAGATCGAGATACCGCGCACGGCGGCGGCGGGCGGTCATGCGGCATTACGCGTATCCGCCTATGCCACCGGTTGAGGCGACCCCATCATTGTGGCGTCGATGATCTTGCATGTGCCAGAGCTTTTCACTAACCCAGCGCCATCTCGGTGTGGCGAGCCGGGATCGGTAAGCGGACGTAGTGCCTGAGATGGCACGCGCGTTCTAGTGTCCTTGACTTCCTTTTTTCAGGCAGGGGCGATGAACAACATTGGCGCTATCGTGAACGACTACGTCGAGATCGACGACGACTACCGCCCGTCCGACGACGAAGCCTACATGAACCCGAAGCAGGAAGCGTATTTTCGCAAGAAGCTTCAGGCGTGGCGCGACGAAATCCTGCGCGGTTCGGACGAGACTCTGAAGCAGCTGAAGGAGCAGGATACCCGGCTTCCCGATGCCACGGACTGGGCAAGTGCCGAGATTCAGCGTTCGTTCGAGCTGCGGACCCGTGACCGGGAGCGCAAGCTGCTGAGCAAGATAGAGGCGGCGCTGCGGCGGATCGACGAAGGCTCCTACGGCTATTGTGAGGAGACCCAGGAGCCGATTGGGATCAGGCGGCTCGAGGCCCGGCCGATCGCCACTCTGGCGATCGAGGCCCAGGAGCGCCACGAGCGCCGCGAGCGGACCTACCGCGAGGAGTGAGATGCATGCCCGGCAATGGCTGCCGGGCAAATCCTGCCGGGATGCGGCCCTGCCGTACCTGGTCGGATCACGCTCATACCCCCGTCGGCACGGCCTGACCGGCCGATCTCCAGGCGGTTGCTGGTCTGGCACGGGTGTTGCTGCTTCGTTCACCGAGTTCAACCGGCGATCGATGCATGCCCGACCCTGCCGCTCTCTTCCCACCCGGTCCTGCCCTGCCGGCAGCGAGCGGGTCGCTTCCTGCCCAGGCCACCCAGCCGACGCCGTTCGGTGAGTTCGTCGCCGCCGTCCAGGCAGGTGACGCTGTCACTGCCGGCCCGGACGTCATGCCAGCCGCGGCGATGTCCACGCCCCTCAGCGTCGTTCAGGCCGATCCCGTTGCGGCGGGCGGCCTGCTCCCGCTCGAGGGCGTAGTCCAGGGCACAGCCGAATCGTCGCCGCTCGGCGGATTACCAGCGCCACTCACGGGCGAGTCAGTGGCCCCCGCCAGTCCCCCATGGACGGATGCCGCGGCCGACCTGCCGCTGGCCGATGAAGCGGCCCCACCTGTCGACGCCGTGCCGTCGGCTGCCCTCACCCTGCTGATCCCCGCCGTGCTGCCCCAGGCAGCACCGGGTCTGCTTGCCGGCATACAGGCCGCGCCGCCGGCAGCCGACCCGTCAGGCGGTGGCTCCGCTCCACCGCCACCCGCCGAGCTGGCGCAATCCGGCAAGGCCGCCTTGCCCGCCGCGGCACCACCCGGGGATGTGCTGTCCGAAGCGTCGGGCGCAGCCGCGCTGCCGGGCACTCCGGCCAAGGCCGGCCAGGCCATGGCGTCAGCGGAAGCGACGCTTCATCCGCTGGGCACCAGCCCGGTCACTTCTGCCGGGAGCCTCGCCCGCACCGACCGCGGCAGCACCGCCAGCGCCAGCGAGATCACCCCCAGCGGTGCATCCGGGATTCCAGCGGACCAGCCGGGGTCGGACCCGTGCGCCACCGCGGCGGCTCCGGGTACGGCCACCGGCCTGTCCCCGGCAGCACCGCCCGCCGGCCAGTCGAATGCGGGTGCCGATCCCGGTCCGGCCCGGCCGGCGGCCGCGGCCACCCAGGTACCCTCGACCGGATCCGCACCCGACGACAGCCAGGGAGGCGAGATGCCGGCCGACATGGCCCCCGCGCCGGGACCAGCCCTACCCTCGGAACCGGCCGTGGCCGCGATGAACGGACCCTATGGCCGGGGCAGCGATGCCTATGTGCGCGCGACGCCGCAGGCTGATCCGGCAGCGCAGCTGGCACCCACCATCGCCCAGAGCCTGTCGGGCGACCGCCGGGTCGTGTCGGTGCAGCTCCATCCCGCCGAGCTGGGGGTGGTACAGATCCGGGTCGTGGTGGAGCAGGATCGACGGGTGCGTGCCGTGCTCAGCGCCACCCGACCGGAAACGGTCGAGCTCCTGCAGCGCCACGCCCCGGGCATCGAGCGCGCACTCACCGCGACCGGCCTGAGCCTCGCCGGCTCCGACGCGCTGACCTTCGATCTCGGCACGTCCTGGCAGCAGGGCGGGCAGGAGCCCGACCGTGGCCCGGGCGGGCATACGCCGGCGTCCGGTTCGCCCGAGCCGCTGGCGTTGCTGCCGGATGAACCAGCACCCGCTGCCCTGCGGCCGGCCACCGGCCTGTTCGATCTCGTCCTCTAGGAAGAGACCAGCCCATGTCCGCCATCGAATCCATGCTCGGCGCCCTGCCCGAGGGCAGTGGCAGCGCCGCCAGGTCGGCTGCCGCCAAGCTCACCGACCATTTTGGCAACTTCCTCACGCTGCTGACGACCCAGCTGAAGAATCAGGATCCGCTGTCGCCGATGGACACGGAGACCTTCACCCAGCAGCTCGTCCAGTTCACCTCGGTCGAGCAGTCGATCAAAACCAATGACAGCCTGGAGCAGTTGATCGGCCTGGTGCAGAGCACCCGCCAGACCGCGATGCTCGGCTATCTCGGCACCACCGTGCAAGCGAAGAGCAACCGGATGGCCCTGGGCAGCGAGGGCTCCGGCAGGATCAGCTACGAGCTGCCGGCCGCGGCTGCGTCGGTGTCCATCAAGATCTATGACGGGTCCGGCACCCTGGTCGCGGAGACCCGCGGCCCCACCGCCGCCGGCAGGCATCAGGTCGCCTGGGACGGCGCGACCTCCAGCGGCAGCCGGGCGCCTGCCGGGGCCTACCGGGTGGCGGTCGTCGCCCAGACGCTGGACGGCAAGGCCCTCGACGTCACCCAGCACCTGTACGGCACGGTCGATGCGATCGACCCCGCGGCCGACCAGCCGACCCTGTCGGTCAGCGGCGTCGACGTCCCGCTCACCGACATCACCGCGATCGCCCGGCCGGGCGGCTGATCGACCCGGCATCGGCAGTTCCATTCCCACCTTCGCGCAAGGACCATCTCGACATGAGCCTGTTCGGTTCCCTGTTCACCGGCGTGTCCGGCTTGGCGGCGCAGAGCCGCTCGATGTCCGTCATCTCGGACAATGTCGCGAACGTCAGCACGATCGGCTACAAGGGCGGCGTGTCCAACTTCGCCTCGCTGGTGGTGAGCCCCGACCAGCAGCGGGCCTTCAGCCCCGGCGGCGTCCAGTACTCCACCAGGTTCCTGGTGGAGAAGCAGGGTCTGGTCCAGGCCACCGGCTCGGCCACCGATGCCGCCATCGTCGGCAACGGCTTCTTCGTGGTCGCCCAGGACCCGGGCGGCAACTCGACTCCGCTCTACACGAGGGCCGGCTCGTTCACGCCGGACGCGGACGGCTATCTGCGCGGCGCCAACGGCTTCTACCTGCTGGGGTGGAAGCTCGACACCAACGAGCAGCCGCTCGACATCAACATCACCCAGCCGGTCAACGTGCGCGATCTCAATGCCACCACGGTCGCCACCGCACAGCTCAAGCTGGGTGCCAACCTCGATTCCGGCCAGGCCATTCATACTGGCGCCTATGCTTCCGGCGACATGGCGGAATATGCCGCGACGGACGGTGCCAGCGGGACCGCGCCCGACTTCAAGCGGCAGATCCAGGTCTATGACAGCCTGGGCAACGCCCGCAGCATCACGGTGGCCTTCCTGCGCACGCCGGGTGCTGCGACCTGGAGCGTCGAGCTCTACGCCGACACGGCCGACATCGAGAGCAGCGCCCACCCCAATGGCCTACTGGGCTCGGGCACGGTGAGCTTCAACGGCGACGGCAGCATCGCCAGCCTCGCCATCACGCCGACCTATCCCGCCAGTGCCGTGGCCGGCGACCCGATCGGCATCGACTGGCTGAACTCGACCAACTCCGCCGATTCATCCATCGTGATCGACTGGGGTGCGATCGGCGGGACCGACGGGCTGACCCAGTTCGCCGGCGAGAGCGCGGTCTCGTTCGTCACCAAGGACGGTGCCGGCTTCGGCGAGCTGAACGCGGTGCGGATCGACGAGGACGGCTTCGTCGAGGCGGCCTTCTCCAACGGCGAGGTCCGCCGGATCTTCCAGATCCCGGTCGCCACCTTCGCGAACCCGAGCGCCCTGCAGCCCAGGTCCGGCAACGTGTTCGCGATGACCCGCGATTCCGGCGACGCCAACCTGCAGATCGCCGGCAGCGGCGGTGCCGGACAGATCTCGCCCGCCGCCCTGGAAGCGGCCAATGTCGACCTTGCCGACGAGTTCACCAAGATGATCGTGACCCAGCGGGCCTATTCCGCCAATGCCAAGGTGATCACGACCACGGACGACATGCTCGACGAGCTGATGCGCATCAAGCGCTGACAATAATATCCGGGTACGACGCCGCGGTCGCCTGCCATCCTCGTTTACCATTTATCTTATCAGGCGGTTAGAGAAGCGGGCAGTATTCCAGCTTTATGGAACCGCGTCGGCTGTCATAGGAGAACCACGATGTCCAGAACGATGGGTGCACCGGTCCAGGCCGCCGTCGGCCCGAACGGCACGCTCCTGCGCCTCGAGGACCTGCCACCCAGCGACACCAGGCGCTGGGTGGCGCGGCGCAAGGCCGAGGTCGTGGCCGCGGTCCAGGCCGGCATCCTGTCCCGGGAAGCCGCCTGCACCCGCTACAGCATTTCGGCGGAGGAATTCGAGATCTGGCAGAACGCCATCCAGCGTCACGGCCTGGGTGGCCTGCGGGTCACCCAGATCCAGGCGATCAAGCGTCGTGACCGTGAGCGAGGCCACTCCTGAAGCCGGTACCGGACTGGAAGCTGCCCGGCCGTTAACCTGCACTTAACCACTCCGGGCCTAGGTTCTGGGTCAGGGCGGCAACCTGCTGCCGACGAGTGACCCGGGACCCATGGACATAGCCACTCCATCGCCCTCGACCGGCACAATACCAGCACCAGGCGGGCCAGCCGGCGGAGCAGCTGGGCGCCTGCAGGCGGCCATGGCCGCGGCGCAGGCGCTGGGGCCGGCCCGCCTCCTGGCGCTCGGCACGATCCTCTTGGGCTTCGTCATGTTCTTCGCCTTCGTGGCGAGCCGGGCGCTCGAGCCGTCCTTCGCGCTGCTCTACGCGGAGCTGCGCCCGGAGGATGCCCGGCTGATCACCGAGCGCCTCCAGGCGCAGGGCGTGCCCTATCGGCTGAACGCCGCGGGTGACGCGATCATGGTGCCGCAGGACCGGATCGGCGGGCTGCGCATGGATCTGGCCGCCGACGGCATGCCCCAGGGCAACGTCGTGGGCTATGAGATCTTCGATCAAGGCAGCAGCTTCGGCCAGACCGACTTCCTGTCGAACGTCAATCTGCGCCGCGCCATGGAAGGCGAGCTCGCGCGCTCGATCACGACGCTCCAGCCGGTCCGTGCCGCCCGGGTCCACATCGTCCAGCCGGAGCGCTCGCTGTTCTGCCGCGACGAGGCCAGGCCCAGCGCGTCGGTGGTGCTGGGCCTGCGCGGGGGCAGCGGGCTCGACGGCCGGCAGGTCCAGGCGATCCGCAACCTGGTTGCAGCGGCCGTTCTCGGGCTGGACCCGTCTGCCATCACCATCGTGGACGATCGCGGCAACCTCCTGGCCCGCTCGGGCGAGGCCGGCGAGGCGGGGATGTTCCCCGGCGAGATCGACGAGCTGCGCAGCGGCTACGAGGCCAGGATCAAGCAGAAGGTCGTGCAGCTCCTGGAGCGAACCGTCGGCTTGGGCGGGGTCGACGCGGAAGTGACGGTCGAGATGAACTTCGACCAGGTCACCACCACTGCCGAGACCTTCGATCCGCAGAGCCAGGTCGCCCGCAGCACCCAGACGGTCGAGGAAGATTCAAGTCGCGAGGAGACCGATGCGGATCAGCCGGTCTCGGTGACGAGCAACCTCCCGACCGCGGCGGCTCCGGCCGGTACGTCCGCCGGCAGCCGGGAGCGCAGCAACCGCAGCGAGGAGACCGTCAACTTCGAGATCTCGCGCACCGTGCGCAACGAGGTGCAGCGCCCGGGTGGCATCCGCCGCCTGTCCATCGCCGTCCAGGTCGATGGCCTGCGCGTGCCCGGCCCCGACGGCACCATCGGCTATGCACCCCGCTCCGCCGAAGAGCTGGCCGAGCTGGAGGCGCTCGCCAAGGGTGCCGCGGGCTTCGACGAAACGCGCGGGGACGTGTTCCGCATCGTCAGCCGCCGCTTTGTCGAAGCGCCGGTGGCCCCCCTGCCCGTGACTGGCCTCCTGGAGCAGCTCGGGATCGATGGTGCCCGCTGGGGCGAGCTCGGCCTCTTGGCGCTCCTGACGCTCGCGGTCGTCTTCTTCGGGGTCCGTCCGGTCCTGAACCGGCTGCTGCCGTCCTCCCGCGGCGCCGAAACGGCCTCGCTCGCCAACCAGGCCGGCACCGTGTCGCTTCTGGCCGCAGGGCCCGCGAACGGGCCGGGGGGCGGCCCGGCAGGCGGGCCGTCCGCCGAGGCCGTGACCAGCCATGGCGAGGCTGCCGGCGACGATCCGCAGCGCCGGCTGCCGGCCCCGGCATCGCCTGCGCCGCACGACCAGCTCCTGCACGAGGTGGTGCGGATCGTCGACGAGCGGCCGGACGAGGCGGTCAAGATGATCCGCACCTGGCTTGGAGAATGACATGGGCAACCAGCTGGTGACCCTGCCCCCCGCCGCGATGAGCGGGATCGACAAGGCGGCGGTGCTGATGCTCTCGCTCGACCCCGACCGCTCGCGACGTCTCATGGAGAGCCTGGAGTTCGACGACATCCGCACCCTGTCGCAGGCGATGTCGGCGCTCGGCCGGGCCGACCGCCCGACAGTCGAGCGGGTGCTCGGCGAGTTCTGCGAGCGGGTGGGCGCCACCAGCGGGGTGGTCGGCAGCTATGACGCGACCGAGCGGCTGCTCGCCTCGTTCCTGGAGAGCGAGCGGGTCGAGGCGATCATGGAGGAGATCCGCGGGCCCGCCGGCCGCACGATCTGGGAGAAGCTCGTCAACGTCAACGAGGCGGTGCTCGCCTCCTACCTGAAGAACGAGTACCCGCAGACCGTGGCCGTGGTGCTCTCGCGGATTGAGGCCGCCCATGCGGCCCGGGTGCTGGCGAACCTGCCGGACGACTTCGCGCTCGAGGTCGTGTCCCGCATGCTGCGCATGGAAGTCGTGCAGAACGAGATCATCGGCGACGTGGAGCGCACCCTGCGCGCCGAGTTCATGAGCAATCTCGCCCGCACCAACCGGCGCGACAATCACGAGGTGATGGCGGAGATCTTCAACTTCCTCGACCGGCAGACCGAGAGCCGGCTGATCACCTCGCTGGAGGAGCGCGACAAGGAATCAGCGGACCGGATCAAGGCGCTGATGTTCACCTTCGAGAATCTGGTGCGCCTGGACGCGGCCGGGGTCCAGACGCTGATCCGCAGCGTCGGCAACGAGCGCATCGGCCTGGCGCTCAAGGGAGCCAGCGAGCAGCTGAAGGACCTGATCCTCGGCAACATGTCCGAGCGGGCCGGCAAGATCCTGAAGGACGACATGGCCGCGATGGGCCCGGTGCGGCTCAAGGACGTCGAGGAGGCGCAGCAGTTCCTGGTCAACACCGCCAAGGAGCTGGCGGCCGCCGGCGAGATCTATGTCACCGACGACAAGAACGACCAGCTGGTCTACTGAGATGCGCGACGTGGCATCTGGTTCCATTACCGTCGGGGCTGGCCTGTTCCCGGCCAGCACCCGGATGGTGCGCTTCGTCTTCCCCGACTTGGCCGGGCCGGCGGCGTCGCCCACCGAGGCTGCGGCACCCGCACCCATCCGCCCGGTCGCGGCAGAGCCCGCCTTTGGCGAAGAGGAGCTGGCGCGAGCGATGGGCTGGGCCGCCGCGCGGGCCGATGCCGCCGCGAGGCGCGCCATCGCCGCCAGCACCGAGGCGGCACTGCTGCGCGCGGCGGAACGGCTGGCCGAACAGCTGGCCGAACTGCAGGCGGCCAGGCGCGCCGTGGCCGATGCGGCCGCCCGACAGGCCACCGGCCTGTTCGCCACCCTGGCCCGCATCTGCCTCGACCAGCTCTGCGGCCGGGCCACGGCCGAAGCCATGGCCGATGCGGTGGGTCGGACGCTGGCGGAGCTGCCGGCCGATCAGGACCTGATCGTGACGGTGGCGCCGGAACTGGTGGAGCCGATGGCGGCTCTGCTGGGCGGTGGCGGCCCCGGCTCCGGCAGCTGTCAAGTGTGCGGCCAGGCCGGCATGGTCCCAGGCGATGTCGCGATGTCCTGGCCATCCGGCTGGTCGGAATGGTCGTTCGAGCAGCTGCGCCGGGACCTTCTCACCGCCCTCGAGAGCATGCCCGTCCCGGCGGACGACCCAGCCATGCCGGTGCCGGCCGAAGCCGGCAACAAATTCCGTGCGTCCCATCAGGCCAGTGCTTCCCATCAGGAGTGAATCAGCATGACCTCCCGGCCCCTGCCCCTCGACAGTTTCGAGCCGACCCCGGAGGAGCCCGAGCCTCGGCCGGCCCCCGCTGCGCCGGCACCGCTGGGTGCCGTCTACGACATCCCGGTGCAGCTCTCGGCGGTGCTGGGCAAGGCGTCGATGCCGCTCAACCAGCTCCTGCGCCTCGGCCGCGGCGCCGTGGTCGAGCTCGACCGCAAGGTCGGCGAGCCGATCGACATCTTCGTCAACAACCGGCTGGTGGCGCGCGGCGAGGTGATCGTCGTGGAGGACCAGCTGGGCGTCACCATGACCGAGATCATCAAGGGCGAGCACTAGGCTCCACGCCCCTGGGGAGATCCAGCGATGCGTCTACTGATCGTCGGCAAGAGCCTGCCCGAGGTGACCCTGGCGGCCGAGATGGCGGCCAGGCGCGGCGCCAGCGTCCGCCGGCAGGACGACCTGCCGAGCGCACTGGTTGGCCTGCGCGAAGGTCAGGGCGCCGATCTCCTGCTGCTGGACGTCGGCAGCGACATCGCCGACGCGCTGCGCCGACTGGCCGCCGAGCGCATCCACCTTCCCGTGATCGCCTATGGCGTGCACACCGATCCTCGCCAGGCCGCCCAGGCGATCCGCGCCGGGGCGCGCGAGTTCCTGCCCCTGCCGCCGGATCCGGACCTGATCGCGGCGATCCTGGAGGAGACCACCCAGGAGCAGTCAGACTTCGTGGCCGAGGACCCCAGGATGCTGGAGGTGCTGGAGCTGGCGCGCCGCTTCGCCCCCACCGATGCCAGCGTGCTGATCACGGGCGAGAGCGGCACCGGCAAGGAGGTGATGGCACGGTTCATCCATCGCCACAGCAAGCGCGCCGCCGGCCCGTTCATCTCGGTCAACTGCGCGGCCATTCCAGAGAACCTCCTGGAGTCCGAGCTGTTCGGGCACGAGAAGGGGGCATTTACCGGTGCGGTGGCCCGGCGGATTGGCAAGTTCGAGGAAGCCAGCGGCGGCACGCTGCTCCTGGACGAGATCAGCGAGATGGAGCCGCGCCTGCAGGCGAAGCTGCTGCGCGCCATCCAGGAGCGCGAGATCGACCGGCTGGGTGGCTCGCGGCCGGTCAAGGTCGACATCCGCCTGATCGGCACCAGCAACCGCGACATGGAACAGAGCGTGCGCAGCGGGCAGTTTCGCGAGGATCTGTACTTCCGCCTGAACGTGCTGCGCCTGCAGCTGCCGAGCCTGCGCGAGCGTCCGGGCGACCTGGCGGCGCTGGCCCGCTGGCTGCAGCGCAAGCACGCCCGCGCCAACCAGCTGCCCGACCGGCCACTCAGCGCTGCGGCACTGGCCGCCCTCGGCCGCTGCCGCTGGCCGGGCAATGTCCGCGAGCTCGACAACTGCATGCACCGCGCCGTCCTGCTGGCCTCAGGACCGGAGATCGGGCCCGAAGCGATCCTGTTCCAGCCGGACCGGTTGCACCAGGGGGAGCCGGCGGTACCGGCAGCAGTCGAGGCGCCAGCCGATACCACCGGCCGGGTGGGCGAGCCGCTGGTCGGCCGGACCGTGGCCGCCGTGGAGCGCGACCTGATCCTCGACACCCTGCAGCATGCCCGGGGCAACCGGACCCATGCCGCCGTGCTGCTCGGGATCTCGATCCGCACCCTGCGCAACAAGCTGAAGCAATATGCGCAGGAGGGCGTTCGGCTGCCCTGCCTCGATGGAGCCGCCTCGTGAAGACGCTCGCACCCGGCGGCATCGGCCACGAACTCCTGGGCGGCCTGCGCCGCTCGGGCGGCAGCAGCGAAGTGCTGCTGGCCGCCGGCATCCTCACCATCCTGGCGGTCCTGGTGGTGCCGCTGCCGCCCATGCTGCTCGACCTGCTGCTCGCCTGCTCGATCAGCCTGTCCGTGCTGATCCTGGTGACCGCGCTGTTCATCGAGCGGCCGCTCGACTTCAACTCCTTCCCGACCGTGCTGCTGATCGCGACCATGCTGCGACTGGCGCTCAACCTCGCCAGCACCCGCCTGATCCTGTCCAGCGGTCACGAGGGCAGTGCCGCTGCCGGCCACATTATCGAGGCGTTCGGCCGCTTCCTGATGCAGGGCAACTTCGTGATCGGGGTGATTGTGTTCGCCATCCTGGTGATCGTGAACTTCGTGGTGATCACCAAGGGCTCGGGCCGCATCGCCGAGGTC
>NZ_WUJP01000436.1 GCF_009806515.1 Geminicoccus flavidas
GCCGCCCGCTTCTCTCTGGATGCGATGCCCGGCAAGCAGATGGCGATCGACGCGGACCTCTCGGCCGGCCTGATCGACGAGCAGACCGCCAAGCGCCGGCGCAAGGAGCTGGAGGAGGAAAGTTCCTTCTTCGGTTCGATGGACGGTGCCGCCAAGTTCGTGCGCGGCGATGCGGTCGCAGGCCTGCTGATCACCGCGATCAATCTCGTGGGCGGGCTGGTGATCGGGGTGGCCCAGATGGGCATGGGGGTGGCCGATGCCGCC
This sequence comes from Geminicoccus flavidas, assembly GCF_009806515.1. Lineage (GTDB taxonomy): Bacteria > Pseudomonadota > Alphaproteobacteria > Geminicoccales > Geminicoccaceae > Geminicoccus > Geminicoccus flavidus. Next base: position 265 of record NZ_WUJP01000436.1, read on the forward strand.
CACACCTTCACCCTGCTCACCATCGGTGACGGCCTGGTCTCGCAGGTACCGGCTCTGGTCATCTCGGTGGCGGCGGGGCTGCTCGTGACGAAGGCCGGCGTGGAGGGGCGCACCGATTCCGCCCTGCTCCGCCAGCTGGGCGCCTATCCCCGTGCGCTCGGCCTGACCGCGGTGATCAGCCTGATCCTGGCGGTGCTGCCGGGCCTGCCGACCCTGGTGTTCCTGACGATCGCCGCCGGCAGCTTCTATGCCGCCTGGCATGCGACTCGGCGCGCGACCGCCCCGGTCCCGGCCGAGCCCCAGCCGGCACCCGCTGCCAGCGGCGACGAAACGATCGCGTCGGTGCTGGTCATGGACCCGATCCGGCTCGAGCTGGGCTATGGCCTGCTGGGCCTGATCGGCGAGAACGCCTCGCCGCGCCTGACCGACCAGATCAAGGCGCTGCGCCGCCAGCTCGCCATCGAGCTGGGCTTCGTCCTGCCCTCGGTGCGCATCCAGGACAACATCCAGCTCCCGGCCAACAGCTACACCGTCAAGATCAAGGAAATGGAGGCCGGGCGCGGTGACATCCGGGCAAACATGCTGCTGGTGATGGACCCGCAGGGCCGGCCGATCAGCCTGCCGGGCGAGCCGACCACCGAGCCCGCCTTCGGCCTGCAGGCGACCTGGATCAGCCCGGCGCTGCGCGAGGAGGCGAGCTTCCGCGGGCTGACCGTGGTCGACCCGGCCACGGTGGTCACCACCCACCTGACCGAGCTGGTCAAGGACAATCTCGCGGAACTGCTCACCTTTGCCGAGACCCAGAAGCTCTTAAGCGACCTGCCGCCGGAGTGGCAGAAGCTGGTGGGCGACCTGGTGCCGGCGCGCATCTCCATGGGCGGCGTGCACCGGGTCCTGCAGGGCCTGCTCGCCGAGCGCGTGTCGATCCGCGACCTGCCGACCGTGCTGGAGGCGATCGGCGAGGCCCTGACCCATTCGCAGAACACCGTGGTGATCGTCGAGCATGTCCGCAGCCGCCTCGCCCGCCAGATCAGCACCATGTTCACCGGCGAGGGTGGCTACATCCCGATCGTCACCCTGTCGGCTGGCTGGGAGCAGACGCTGGGCGAAGCGCTGGTCGGCAATGGCGAGGAGCGCCAGCTCGCGATCGCGCCCGACCGGCTGCAGCAGTTCGTGCGCTCGGTGCGCGAGACCTTCGAGGCGCTGGCGCTGCGCGGCGAGCTGCCGGTGCTGGTGACCACGCCGGCCCTTCGGCCCTATGTCCGCTCGCTGATCGAGCGCTTCCGGCCCAGCACCGGCGTGCTGTCGCAGAATGAGATCCATCCCAAGGCCCGGATCAAGACCATGGGGCAGGTGTGACCATGCTACTCCGCGTATTCCATGCCCCGTCCGCCTCGGAGGCGATCGCGCGTGTCGCGGCGGAACTGGGCGAGCAGGCGGTGATCATCGCGACCCGTGAGGATCGCACCGGCGTCAGCGTGACCGCCGCGGCACCCGACCCGGGCCTGGACCTGGACAAGCTGCTCCGGACCGACCTGCCGGAGCCCGACACCGCACGGATCCAGGACAGCCTGCGCTGGCACGAGACCGCCCCTGAGCTGGTTCAGCGGCTCCTGGCCGCGGTGCGGGCCGAGCGCTGGCAGGACCCGGTGCAGGCACTGGGCCAGGCCCTGCAGGCGGTACTGCCGTTCGGCGAGCTCACCGCGTCGAATGGCGTCCTGATGGTGGTGGGCCCGAACGGGGCCGGCAAGTCGGTGACTGTTGCCAAGCTCGCGACCGCTCTCGTGCTGGCGGACCGCCGCCCGCGCGTCCTGTCGGCGGACGGGGCCAAGGCCGGCGGCCTGGCTCAGCTGGCCGACCTCCTGCGTCCGTTGCAGATCCAGCCCTCCGGCCTGGATCCCCGGGCGTTTGTCGCCGGTGAGGGCGAAAGGCCGCTGCTGGTGGACAGCCAGGGCGTGAACCCGTTCCAGTCGCAGGAGATGATGTGGCTGGCCGAGCTCGCGGGTGCGATGCGCGCCGAGCTCCTGCTCGTCCTGCCGGCGGGTCTCTCGGCCGGCGAGGCCGGGGACGTCGCCGGCAACTTTGCCGCGATCGGCTGCCGACGCATGGTGATCTCACGTCTGGACAATGCCCGGCGGCTGGGCGGCGTGCTGGCCGCGGCCGAGGCGGGGCCGGCACTGGCCGCCGCGGGGATCGGGCCGGTGATCGGCAGCGGCCTGAAGCCCCTGACTGCGGTCGGCCTGGCGAGGCTCCTGATGAGCAAGGCTGAGCTGGGAGACGGCCGATGAGCGCACGCAGCCCCATCCTCGCGCTGGGCTCGGCCAAGGGCGGGGTCGGCCGGACCTTCCTGGCGGTCGGCATCGCCCAGGCCCTGGCCCAGGCGGGCCGCTCGGTGCTGCTGGTCGATGCCGACCTGACCGCCGCCAGCGTCGACCTCCATCTGGGCCTGGCCCGGCGCACCGATCTGGCCGACGTGGTGGCCGGGCGGGCCAGCCTCGCCGATGCCCTGGTCCAGGACCCCTGCAGCGGGATCACCGTGGTGCCGGGCCGGTCCGGCAGCGGGCTGCTCGGCCAGGTGACGGACCAGGCCATGGACCGGCTGGGCTGCGACCTGCTGGACCTGGCCGCCCGGTTCGAGGTCACCGTCCTGGACCTGGGCGGCGGGCTGGAACAGTCGGTGCGGCGTCTGGCGGCACTGGCCGACCAGGCTCTGGTGGTGACCGCCGACGAGCCCTCCGCCCTTGCGGATGCCTATGCGTTCATCAAGGTCGCCCGCGAGCGGCAGGAGCACCAGATCATCGTCAACATGGCGGAAACCGAGACCGAGGGGCGGGCCACCTACGGCGTGCTGCGGCGGGTGTGCGTCCACTTCCTGGCGCGCGAACCGAGGCTGCTCGGGGTCGTGCATCGCGACCCGCGCGTCGCCGAGGCGCTCAAGGCGCAGACCCCGCTTCTGACCCGCCACCCGAACAGCCGGGTGGCGCAGGACATCACCCGGCTGGCGCAGGGGCTCATGAGCAGCCTCGGCAGCACGCAGCAGGCGCCGACCTGAGCCGATGGCCAGAGCCCGCCGGCTCGCCAACCTCCTGCGCCGCCTCGTCTACCGTGCGGGCTTTCCGCTCGCCCGCTCCTGGTGGTGGCTCACCCGGCCCAGCGCGACCGGGGTGGCGGTGGCGATCGTGGCACAGGGCCGGGTCCTGGTGGTGCACCAGTCGTTCCGCAAGGGCCTGGGCCTGGTGGGCGGCGGGCTCCGCCCGGGCGAGGATCCCAGGGCAGGCATGGTGCGCGAGCTTGCCGAGGAGGTCGGCCTCGTCCTGTCGCCCGACCGGCTGCGCGTCCTGCCGGTGCTGGAGCTGGTCCATGAGTGGCGCAGCCTGCGGGTCCATCTGTTCGAGGCGGAGCTCCCGGAGCAGCCGGCACTCCGGCCTGATGGTGCGGAAGTCGTGGCCGTGTCATGGCACTGGCCGGCCGAGCTGCGGGCCGAGCCGGGCCTGCATCCGGTGCTGCGCGGCTGGCTGGACAGCCGGGCGGAGCCGGAGCCGGCGACTTGCGGCGGGGCTGGCCGGTGAAGGACGGCGGTTGCCCCGACCCTGGCGATGCCGGCACGATCGTCGGACGCCCAGGAGGACGCGGCAGATTTCGGTATCCTGCCGCACAGGTGCAATCTCCAGGGTGGGGCAGGATTATAGCCGCCCCCCGGGCATCGCGGTCGGCTGGTTGTCCCACCTCGGATGCCCGCCGTGTCGAGGCGGCCGGCTTCGCATGCCGGCTTCGTCGCAGCGGGCCGGCCCGACACCTCCCGCCTGCCGCGCGCGCACTTGCACGAGTTGCCCCAGGGGCAGGATTGCGGAACCTTCGGTGACGCTGGCGCCGCCTGGAACCGTCACGGCACGCACGTCACGGGTCTGGCCCGCAGTCGGCCGGAAGGCCCATGGGGAAACTGGCCTCCCGGCAGGACCAGCGGGTGCCGCGTGACATGCCGCGGCGTGGTGGCGCGGCCGCTTCAGCGGCCGGCCATGGCTGCCCACCGTCAGCTGTGGCCGGTTTCGGGCGGGCCCAGCCGCTCGGTGCGGGTGTCGTCGAGATCGGTGCCGAGCGCCACCTCGATCAGGCGCAGCGGCAGGTCCATCGGGTTGGACAGGCGGTGGACGGCGCCGGCGGGGACCGTGACCACGGCACCGGGGCGCAGGCGGCGCACGTCGTCGTCCAGCTCGACCGAGGCCTGGCCGGCCACGATCACCCAGTGCTCGACCCGCTCGGGGTGGCGCTGCAGGGACAGCCGGGCGCCGGGGTCGACCATCAGCTCGCGCACCCGGAAGCCGGGGCCATCGGCCAGTGCGGTGAGCCGTCCCCATGGCCGGATCTCGCTGGCATGCACCACCGCCTCGCGGCGGCCGGCGGCGGTGAGCGCCGACACCAGGTTCTTCACCTGCTCGGAGCGGGCGCGGTCGGCGACCAGCACCGCGTCGGCAGTTTCGACCACCACCAGGTCGCGCACGCCGGCCAGCGCCACGAGGCGTCGCTCCGAGCGCACCAGATTGTCGTCCGCATCGGCCAGGAGGACGTCGCCGGTCGTGGCATTGCCCCGGGCATCCTGGTCCATGAGTTCCCAGATGGCCTGCCAGGAGCCGACATCGGACCATTGCGGGTCGCAGGGCACGCACACCACCCGCTCGGAACGCTCCATCACCGCCTTGTCGATCGGCACGGACGGCACGGCGGCCCAGGCGGCCGCCTCCGGCGCCAGCTCGGGCGCTCCATCGGTTCCGTGGCCGTCAGCGGGAAATGCGCGCTGCACCGCGGCCAGGAGCTCCGGCTCGAACCGGCCGAGCTCCTCCAGCAGGCGGTCGGCGCGGAACAGGAACATGCCGGAATTCCAGACATGGCCGCCCGCTGCCAGCATTGCCTCCGCCTCAGCCAGCGGCGGCTTCTCGACGAAGCGCGCGACCTTGCGCACCGCCGGCAGGTCGGGGTCGGCGTCACCCAGCCGGATATAGCCGTAGCCGGTCTCCGGCCGGGACGGGTGGATGCCGAAGGTCACGAGCTCGCCGCTGGCCGCCGCGGGTGCCCCGGCACGCACCGCCCCGAGCAGCGCATCGGCATCGCGCATCAGATGGTCGGACGGGCAGACCCAGAGCACGGCGTCGCCCAGGCCGCGCCTAGCTGCGACCATGGCCGCGAGCGCGATCGCCGCCGCGGTGTTGCGGCCGGACGGCTCCAGCACCAGCCCGGCCCGCAGCGCCGGGTCGAGTTCGCCCAGCTGGCGACCGATCAGGAAGGCCTGGGCCGCGGCGCCCACTGTCAGGATACGCTCGGGCGGCGCCAGCGCCAGGCCGCGCCGCACCGTCGCCTGCAGGAGCGATTCCTCGCCCAGGATCTCCACCAGGTGCTTCGGATAGGAACTCCGGCTGATCGGCCAGAGTCGGGTGCCGGAGCCACCCGCGAGGACCACGGGGACGACGATCGGATCAACCATGTGCAGCAATGTCTCGCCTTGCCAATGGCTCGCCGCTAGCGACCCGGTCATGGCGGGTCAACGGACAGGTTGCAGCACCGCGCGCTTCTGCCCGATGCGGCGAGGCTGACGGGTACCGGCCGGCACGTCAGCCCGGTGCCACCACCACGTCCACCTGGCTTTCGGCAAGCGCTGCCGCCAGCTCTGCCCCGGGCGCTTCGTCGGTGACCAGGACGTGCATCCGGGCCAGGGGCCCGATCGTGGCGAAGGAATCGTGACCGAACTTGCTGGAATCCACCAGCACCACGGAGCGGCGGGCGACCTTCATCATCTCCGCGATCATGACCGCCTCGGCGATCGAGGTGGTGGACAGGCCGCGCTCGGCACTGATCCCGCCAATGCCGATCAGGGCGGTGTCCACGTTGATGCCGGCGGCGAAGGCGAAGCGCACCTCGCCCAGCGTGACCTGGGCCTCGTGGCGGTAGTGGCCGCCCATCACGTAGACGTCGCGGCAGGCGTCCGGCGGCAGGATCTGCGGCAGGGCGAGATTGTTGGTGACGATCGTCAGGTTGCGGCGCAGGCCGAATTCGGCGGCGGCCGCCCGCGTGGTCGAGCCGCCATTGATCAGCAAGGTCTCACCGTCGCCGATCAGGGCCGCCGCCGCCCGCGCGATCCGGGCCTTGGCCCCCTTCTGTCGCACCAGTCGGTCGATGAACGGCGTGTCCTGGGTGACGAGGTCGCCCGCGGCCACGGCACCACCATGGGTGCGGGCCAGCAGGCCGCGCTCGGCCAGCTGGTCGAGGTCGCGGCGCACCGTGTCGACCGAGATGTCGAACAGGGCGGCAAGCTCGGTCACCGTCACTTGGCCGCGGGCGCGCACCAGACGGACGAGCTCGGCCCGGCGCTTGGCCGGCAGGGTGTCGCGGAGGTCGGATTCGCCTGCCGCTGCGTCTTGGCGGTCGTTCATGGCTCGTAACCATAGGCGGCCCGGCTTGACGCCGCCACTGGCGGACCGCTACGTTCCGGCTGAAAAGAGCATAAAACCGCACGAAGCTGCGCCCAAGGCGACTCGGCACCGAAAAAGTGTGGCCGCGGCGCAAAGGGGCGCATGCCCAACACCGGTCGGGAGGCCGGATCTTGCCGGAACCTCGAGATCCCGACCTGCCGGACTACATGGGCGTGGCGGTGGTGCCAGCGCATGGCCTACGGGCGCCGGAAGCACAAGTCGACTGGCACAGCACCTATACCGAGCTCGTGCAGCGGCTGCCGGGCTTCGCCGCCAGGGCCCCGATCACGCTGTGCGGCTTCAGCACCTGCGTCGATGCCTATATCCGCCTGGAGCAGGCCCGGCCGCTGCTGGAGGCCGACCCGGCCAGCCCCGCCGGTCAACTGGCGCGCCAGGTGCTGGAACGGGCCTGGCGCGGGATCGGCGGCGAGATCCATGTCGACTGGCCAGAAGGCCCGGCCTGGCTCGACTCTAACCTGCCGACCCGGCTGGGGCTGGGCGGCACCGGCGCCCAGGCGGCCCAGGTGCTGGCGACGCTGGGGGCACCGACGCTGGTGACGGTAGGCGACCGCAGTGCCCGGCAACTGGAGCGCTTCCATCCAAAGGTCGGCGTGGCGCTGGCCGAGGGACCCGCCCCCGTGGCCGCGGTGGCAGGCGGGCCAACCCCCGGCAAGCCTGCCCACTACATCATCGAGTTCGCCGCGGACAGCGAGGTGGGCGGCCGGGTCCTGCCGCGCTCGTCGCGGATCATCTGCCGCTTTGCCGACGACCCGCTGGAGCACGATCCCTGGTTCGAGACGCACAGCCGCCGTCTCGCGGGGCAAGCGGGTGCCGCGATCCTGTCCGGCTACAACGAGGTCCCGCCGGACCAGCTCGCTGCGGCACTGGCTCATACCAACGAGCTGGCGGCGGCCTGGCGCGCGGCCGGCCTGGATCTCATCCACCTGGAGCTCGGCGACTTTCCCGACATGGCGACTGCTTGGCAGGTCATGGATGGCTTGCGGGGCTCGGCCAACTCGCTGGGGCTGAGCCTGTCCGAGCTGGACGCACTCCTGTCGGACGGCCGCCCGGTGGCTGAGCGCGCGGTGGAGCTGGCGGAGCGTATGGCGGTGGACCGGGTGGCGGTCCATTACGACACGTATGCGCTGGCGGCGACCCGGAACGATCCGCAGGCGGAGCTGCAGGCCCTGATGGCCGGCTCGCTGCTGGCTTCGACCAGGGCGTGGCATGGCGAGGTGCGGGTGCCCGACCAGATGCCGCAGGGGGCAATGTTCCAGCCGCCCCCCTGCCCGCCGGTCGGCACGCTCGGCCGGTGGAACCTGGCGGCGTGCGCCACGCCCTGGCTGCGCCGGCCAGCCGCCACGATCGGGCTCGGCGACAGTTTCCTGGCGGGCACC
>NZ_WUJP01000437.1 GCF_009806515.1 Geminicoccus flavidas
CTCCTGGTGCTCGGCCAGACCTGACGAGGCCCGCCCGGCACCCCTGCGCTGCCCGGCCGGTTCTCCCGACGTCGTCTTGCGGGACGACCTCCCAACTGGAGCGCCTCTGACCAGAGGCGCTCCCTTTTTCTTCTGCTCAGCGCTTGTCGCCGAACAGCCCGGCCAGGTAGTCGACCATCTCCGGTACCAGCCGGTCACCCTGGCCCTCCGCCACGGCCAGCCCTAGCGCCTGCCGCGCACCGATCGACATGATGGTCGGCACGCCCAGGTCCTCGGCCATCCGGCTGTAATAGCCGACATCCTTGCGCGCGTTGGCGATCGAGAAGGCGAGCTTGGTGGGATCGCCCTCCAGCGCGTTGGCGGCGACAAAGTCCATCATGCCCGAGCGGAGCGGGCCCGCCGACATCACCTGGTAGAGCCGGTCGCGGGCGATGCCCGCCCGGTCGGCCATGGCGAAGGCTTCCGCCATGCCGCAGGCCGTGGTCATGGCGAAGAAGTTGTTGATCAGCTTCAGCGTATGTCCGGCACCGAGTGCCCCGACATGGAAGACGTTCTCGCCCAGATCGTGGAACACCGGCAGGGCCCGCTGGAACGCCGCCTCGTCGCCGGCAGCCATGATGTTGAGCTTGCCTTCCTTGGCATGCGACGGCGTGCGCCCGAGCGGCGCGTCCAGGTAGGTGGCGCCGCGCTCGGCCACAGCCGGCCCGATCCGCTTGGTCGAATCCGGCAAGGAGGTGCCGAAGTCGATCACCAGCGCCCCCGACCGCACCCCGGCGATCACCCCGTCCGGCTCGAACATCCGGGCCTCCACCGAGGCGGAGGTGTCCATGCACAGCATGACGATGTCACTGGCGGCCGCGATCTCGCGCGGCGTCGCCACTTCGGTGGCACCGCGCGCCACCGCGGCCGCCACGTTGGCCCGACTGCGGTTGGCCATCACGGTCATCGGATAGCCCAGGCCCTGCAGCCGTTCGACCATGGCCGCACCCATCAGGCCAAGGCCGATGAATCCGATGCTCGGCTTGCCGTTGCTCAACGCGTCACTCCCTGGAAAACTGGCCCTGACGAGGCAGGCGGTGGTTCGCATCCGCCGGCAAGCTAGCGGGACGATCCGCCGGAGGCCATCCATGGCAACCGTGCGCCGGACCGCGGCCGAGCCGGCGGGACCGCGGGCCGCCGTCCGGCCCCGTCCGCCAACCAGATCCGGCGGCCAGACCGGGCACCCTCGTCCAGCCTCAGGAGCCCAGATGAGCGACATCGAACTGCGCGGCATCACCAAGCGCTATGGCGGGGTCACGGTGGTGGACGGCATCGACTTGCACGTCCAGGACGGCGAGTTCCTGACCATCCTCGGCCCCAGCGGCTCGGGCAAGACGACGCTGCTCACCCTGATCGCCGGGCTCACCGAGCTGTCGGACGGGCGAATCAGCATGGCCGGGCAGGAGGTGACCAGGGTGCCGCCGGCTAAGCGCAACATTGGTCTGGTATTCCAGAGCTATGCGCTGTTCCCGCACATGACCGTGTTCGACAACGTCGCCTTCCCGCTCTCGATCCGCGGCCTGCCGCGCAGCGAGATCGAGCGCCGGGTTGGCGAGGCGCTGGGGATGGTGCGGCTCGGCGGCTTTGCCGAGCGCAGGCCGGCCCAGCTCTCGGGTGGCCAGCAGCAGCGGGTGGCGCTGGCCCGGGCGATCGTGTTCGGCCCCTCGATCCTCTTGCTCGACGAGCCCCTAGGCGCGCTGGACCGCAAGCTGCGCGAGGAGGTGCAGATCGAGCTGCGCCAGCTGCAGAAGTCGCTGGGCCTGACCAGCGTGCTGGTGACGCACGACCAGGAGGAGGCGCTGTCCTTGTCCGACCGGCTCATGGTGCTGGACCATGGCCGGGTGCAGCAGGTGGCGACCCCGACGGACGCCTATCTGCATCCCGCCAACCGGTTCGTCGCCGACTTTTTGGGCGTGGCCAACATCTTCACCGGCCGCCCGGTCGAGGAGAGCGGACAGATGCGGCTGCGCATGGGCGACGGCCAGCTCCTGCCCTGCCCGCCCCTGCAGGACAGCCGCAGCGGGCCGGAACTCGACCTCCTGGTCCGGCCCGAGCGGATCCGGCTCGAGCCCGCCGGCACTCCGGGCGTGGCCGCCACCGTCACAGACGCGATCTATCTGGGCCAGTCGATCCGCTACGTGCTGGAAGGTCCGGGGGGCCAGCGGATCGTCGCCCAGAGCGCCGACCGGGTGGCGCGCTTTGGCCGGGGCAACCGGGTGGCGCTCGGCTGGGCGCCGGCGGACGGCTGGATCATCCCGCCCGCGGCGGGCGTTCACTGATCCAGATGTCCGCCGACCCGGGCGTTCACTGGCGGAGGATCGGCCCGTGCACGTCGCAGAAATCCTCGACCGCGGCCACGAACTGGTCATGGTCAACCTCGGTGACCGGCAGGCAGAGGGTGATGAAGCCGCGCCGCGCCAGATAGATGCCGCGCTCGATCATCTCGAGCTGGAACAGGGTTTGCAGTTCGGGGCGCGCCGGCGCGTCCTGCGGGCGGCGGATCGGCCGGTCGTGAAAATGCACGCAGTTGATCGAGCCTCGCCCCTTCACCTGGAACGGCACGCCCCGCTCCTGGAACACGGCGTTGAGCCGCCCGCGCAGCCGGTCGCCGGCTTCGCTGAGCGCGATCGCGGCTTCGGGCGTGAAGACTTCCCGCAGCCCGGCCACGCCGGCCGCCATGGTCAGCACGTTGTTGTTGTAGGTGCCGGAATGGCCGAGTGCTCCCGGCTTGCGGGCGTCGAACCGGTCCATGATCCAGCGCTTTCCGCCGAACGCACCGAAGGTCAGCCCGCCGCCCAGATACTTGCCGAACGTGGTCATGTCCGGGATCACGCCGGTGGCCTCCTGCAGGCCGCCCGGCGCCAGTCGCGAGGTCATCACCTCGTCGAACACCAGAACGATGCCGTGGCGCTCCGTCTCCTCGCGCAGCATGGTCAGGAACTCGGGCTCGGCCGGGATGGCGCCGCCCGCCCCCATCATCGGCTCCAGCGCCACGGCCGCGAGGTCCTGCGCATGGGTGCGGATCCGGGCGCGGGTGCCGTCGATGTCGTTGTAGTCGGCCAGCACCACGTCGAACGGCGCGTTCATCGCACCTGGCCCGTTCGCGAAGGTGAAGCAGCCGCCGTGATAGGCGCCGTTGAACAGGAGGAGCTTGGAACGGCCGGTGACCGCACGGGCGGCGCAGAACGCGTTCAGGTTGGCCTCGGTGCCGGAATTGCAGAAGCGCACCAGATCCAACGACGGGTAGCGCTGGCACATCAGCGCCGCGAGTTCCGCCTCGTACAGGTTCGGGCCGCCCAGCGTGATGCCGCTGTCCAGTGCCGTCCGCACCGCATTCAGGATCGTCGGGTTGGAGTGGCCGTACAGCCCCGCCGTGTACTCACCCAGATAGTCGAGATAGACATGGCCATCGGCATCGTGGAGCGTGGCTCCGACGCCTTTGACGATGGTCAGGGGGAAGGGCGAGAAATGCAGGATGGTCCGCGTGCTGCCGCCCGGCATCACGGCCTCCGCCCGCTCCACGCGCGCCCGGCTGTTGGGATTCGCCGCAACATAGCGGCGCTCGGCATCTTCCAGTGCGCTCTGGACCGTCGCGTTGCGGCGGGCGGGCTCGATCGGCATGTCGTTTTCATTCGCTCCCTGGGCCGTCACGCTTTCACAGCGGCTGGCACGATGTTCAACCATCCATTAGCCTCAACCGAAGTAGTGGGGAAGGACAGGTCGAGATGATTTTCACCAAGCGGCAGTTGCTCAAAAATTCGGCAGGGCTGGCAGCGCTGTCGGCGCTGGGGCTGCGCGCCGGCCCGTCACGAGCTGCAGTCAGCGAGTTCCGGATGATCGAGGCGGGCGGTGCTTCCGGTGAATCGATCGAGAAGGGCTATATCACGCCGTTCACCGAGAAGACCGGCATCAAGGTCCTGCGCGAGAGCCCGAGCGGGCTCGGCAAGCTGCGCGCCCTGGTCGAGTCCGGCGACAGCTCGGTTCCTCTGCTCGAGGTGGGCAGCCCGGAGCTCTACCAGGCAGTGGCGCTCGACCTGGTCGAGCCGATCGACTGGGACGTGGTGAACCCCGACCCGATCTTCGACGAGGCGAAGCACGAGTACGGCTTCGGCTACCAGTATTATTCCACGGTGATGGCCTGGGGCGAGGGTCAGCGCGCACCTAAGGACTGGGCGGAATTCTTCGATCCCGAGGCGCTGCCCGGCAAGCGCAGTCTGCCGGACTATGCCTCTTACATCCTGCCGATGGCAGCACTCGCCGCCGGCGGCTCGATCGAGAACGTCTACCCGATCGACCTGGACAAGGCCTTCGAATCGCTGGAGCGCATCAAGGACAGCGTGTCGGTCTGGTGGCAGGCGGGCGCGCAGCCGCCGCAGCTGCTCAAGGACAAGGAGGTGCAGTATGCGGCGAGCTGGTCCGGCCGCGTCGCCGGCGCGCCGGGCATTGAGTTCAGCTACCAGCAGGGGCTGCTCGACCTCGCCTATTTCGTGGTACCCAAGGGCGTGGATCCCGAACTGAAGAGGGCGGCGATGGGCCTCCTGCACGAGATGAGCGTCGCCAAGAACCAGGCAGTGGCCGCCGAGGTGATCTCCTACACCGGCCCCAGCACCGAGCTCGAGAAGCTGTTGCCGCAGGACCGGATCGGGGAGTTTCCGACCACCACCGCCAACAAGAACGTGCAGATGTTCAATGACGGCCAGTGGTGGTTCGAGAATGCCGACGAGGTCGAGCAGCGCTGGCAGGAATTCAAGCTGACGCTGTGACCAGTTCTCCCACCGCCTCGATTCGTCCGGGTCGGTCCGCGCGTGCGGGCCGCCTCGGCGCCACCGGGCTCGGCTTCGCCCTACCGGTCAGCCTGTTCCTGCTGGTCGCGTTCGACGTGCCGGTCCTGATGATGTTCGGCTGGGCGCTGACCAGCGCCAAGGGCATGTTCGCACCCTTCGTCGAGTTCTTCACCCGCCCGGCCTATCTCAAGGTTATCCTCAACACGCTGCGAATCGCCGCAATCGCGACGGTCTCCTGCGCGGTGCTGGGCTACGTGCTGGCCTAC
>NZ_WUJP01000393.1 GCF_009806515.1 Geminicoccus flavidas
GAGCCGGCCCCGGCGCGCGAGGCCGACACCGAGCTGGGCGAGTTCGGCGCCTTCATCCAGCGCCTGCCCGGCACGGCCACGGAAGTCGATACCATGCTGGCCGCGGGCTACTACAGCCAGGTCAACTCCGCGGACGACACGTTCGCAACCGCCGAGGCCAACAAGCGTTTGCTGGAGCAGGGCATCAAGCTCGGCAACCCGTCGCAGTGCGTGCGCCAGTCGCTGGTCGCCAAGCGGGTGTTCCTGGTCGCGCGCGGCCGTTTCCGCGTCTCGCAGCACGGCCGCGCCCATCTGCGCCAGTTCCTGGGCTCGCTCGTCCCGGACTGAAGCGCCGGAGGTCGTGTCGTGGAGCAGTTCATCAAGCGGCTGTCGCTCTGCGCCCTGTTCCTGCCGGGGCTCCTGCTCGGCTGGGCCCTGCCGGCCCAGGCGGCGATCTGCCCGGCCATCCCGATCCCCGAGGAACTGGGCCTGACCTGCACCGACCGGCCGGGCGACGCGTTCACGCCGCCCTCGGCCAGCATCTCACCCGAAGCCTCCCTGTTCAGCGCGTTCACCGGCCTGACCATCCGCCTCCTGCCCGCGGACGAGGACACCAGCGACCAGGCAGCTTGGCTGCAACGCCAGGTGACGGTCGACTTGAGCGGTCTAGGCAGCTTCTTCACCAGTCTGGCCGATGATCCGGACCTGCCCGGCCGGGACGGGGACCTGGCGCGGCGGCTGGAGGACACTGGCTCGAGCATCGCCTCCCTCGGCGCCCTACCGCTCAGCGGCTGCGGCGAGCCGGAACTCGGCCCCGAGCGCTCCGACCTGGAGTGCCACTGGGACAGCAGCGGCTTCGGGCTCGCCATGCAGGTCCGGCTGGTGGTGCATGGCGATGAGCGCTACGCACTGCGCGCCTGGAGCATGAACGACCGGCGCTTCCTCCAGCTCCAGGCACTCGCCAACGGCTTCGACCCGGCCAAGGTCACCTGAAACCGCCAGAGCGCGGCTAGCGGACCGGGAACTCCAGCACGAGCCGGGTGCCCGCCGCCGTCTCCCAGCCGGGCTTGGCACCGACCTGGCTGCTCAGCGCCTGGATGAGCTGCAGGCCCAGGCCGCCTGAAGTGGGCGATGTCGGCAGGCTCATGCCGGGCCCGTCGTCCCACAGCTCCAGCCGGGCGCGCCCGGTCTCCAACTGTGCCAGCGCCAGGCCCACCTGGCTGCCGCCTGCGGGAAAGGCATGCTGGAAGCTGTTGGACAGGAACTCGCTCACGATCAGGCCGATGGGCAGCGCCTTCTCGCGGGTCGCCTCCAGTTCGGCCAGTTCCTCCGCCACCACGCTACCACCCGCGGCCTCACGCTGGGACTCAGCCATCACCCGGACCAGGTCACGCAGGAACGGCCGCAACTCGACCATCCCGGCGGAATCGGCGCGCACCTGGTCCTGGATCAGGTAGAGCGGCCGCAGCCGGTCGCGCATCCGGCCAATCGCGCGGCGCACCCGCTCGTCCGGCTCGCGCCGGCTCTGCAGGCTGATCAGGCTGTCGATGGTCTGCAGGCTGTTCTTGAAGCGGTGCTGCAGGTCGCGTCCCAATGCCTCGGCGGCGTTCTGCGCCGCGGCGCGCTCGGCCAGCAACTCCTCGTGCCATGCGCTCAGCCGCCGCAGCTCCAGGAGGCCGACCACCTGCCGGCCGAGCCGGCCCAGCATGTCCAGCTGCGCGTGCGTGAGCCGCCGGGGCTGCCGGTCCATGACGCAGAGCGTGCCAAGCGGCACCCCGTCGGCATTGCGCAGCGACACCCCGGCGTAGAAGCGCAGCTGTGGCGCGCCGGTGACCAACGCGTTGCCGGCAAAGCGGGGATCAGCGGCGAGATCCTCCACCACCAGCGGCTCCGCGGAACGGATCGTATGGCTGCAAATGGCGCTCTCGAGCGGAACCGCGCCCACTGCCATGCCGAGTGTCGACTTGAACCACAGCCGGTCCATGTCGATCAGCCCCACCAGCCCGATCGGTACCTGACAGACATGGCAGGCCAGGGCTGCCAGGTCGTCGAAGCCGACTTCCGGTGGCGTGTCGAGGATGCGGTAGGACCGCAGCAATGCCAGCCGCTCGGACTCCTCGGCGACGAAGCCCTGCCCAGCCGGGGCGTCGGATCTGCTCATGGATGCATCCTAGCGGGCTGGGCCAGAAACGGCCATGGGCGAAGGTGCCGGACCTTCCGGCAGGATCACCGGTCGTCCTGGTGCCGCTCCGGCAAGGGCCGCTCACCGTCATCCGGATCCTCGGCCTCCACCGCCGGGATCGCATAGCGTCCATCCGCCCAAGCCAGGAAATCGCGGTCGCGGCAGGCACGCGAGCAGAACGGCCGGAACCGCTGCTCGCGCGGGCTGCCGCAGATCGGGCAGCGCGGGGTCGCGGCTGGGGTATCGGTCATCCGAGCTCGAAGCCTCCCGAGGCCAGGCGGTCATCCGCGGTCACAGCACCGGCAAAGCCCGCTGCCGCCAGCGCCCGGGCCGGAGCCGCTTCGGCCAGGTAGCGCGCGAGGTCGCGGGCGGCCCTGAGCGTGGCGGGCGGCCGGGCCGAGCGACGCAGCGCCTTGACCAGCCGCTCGGTGCTCGCGCGCAACGAGGGTGCCGTGCCCTCGCCCCGGCAGTGCTGGCAATCGCGCAGCAGCAGCTCGGCCAGCGCGATGCCGCGCCGCGGCCGGCCGATCTCGACCAGCCCCTGGGGCGAGACGTCATGGACATGACCTGCCACCGGATCGACCGCGAGCGCCTTCTTGAGGGTCTCGACCACGCGGAACCGCTCGTTCTTGCTCACGAGGTCGATGAAGTCGACGACGATGATCCCGCCGATGTTGCGCAGGCGGAGCTGCCGGGCGATCTCTCTGGCCGCGGCGAGGTTGACGCGGAAGGACGGCAGGCCGCCACTGTCCACGTCGATCGCGGTGAGCGCCCGAGTCCGCTCGATCCAGAGCCGCCCGCCCTCGGGCAGGGGGACCTCGCGCTGCAGTGCCGCCTCGATCAGCTCGGCGACCCCGGTCACCTCGAAGGCGTCGCCGCCGGCCAGTTCGACCAACGGCCCCTCGCCCGAGCGGAAATGGGCATCGCGGAATGCCCGAATGCGCGCGGCCAACGCCGGATCGGCCACGGTGATCGCATCCACCGGATTGCCCAGGATGGTGCGTAGCAGCCGTTCCACCGTGTCGTCGACATCGAGCGGTCCGCTCTTCAGCTTCGCCCGATCCAGGCAGTCGTGCCAGCGGCGACGCAGCGCCTCCTGCTCGGCCAGCAGCACCTCGTCCGGCTGGTCCTGGGCGCCTCTGCGCAGCAGCACGCCCCCCTTGGGAAACAGCGCCTGCCCGCGCTCCTTGAGCAGCGCCTGCTGGCGCTTGCCGAGATTGCCCGACACCTCCACCGCCTGCGAGGAGGGCCGCAGCACCAGGTGCAGCCCGATCAGGCGCACGTCGCAGGTGACCCTGGGCCCCTTCTCGTCGACCGCCTCGCGCAGCCCCATGACCACGATGCGCTGGCCCTCGGCGACGATCCGCTCAATCGGCATGCGCGGGTCGGCACCCGGCAGGTGGCGGGCGTCCTTGACGTTGAGGAAGGCGTTGTGGCCGAGGCCGATATCCAGGAAGGCGGCGCCGATCTTGGGCTCGACCCGCACGACCCGGGCCGCGAACAGCCGGTCCGTCACCCGGCCCTCGTCGTGGTCGAGGTCGACCACCTCGACCAGCGCGCCATCCTCCAGCCGGGCGGCGCGTAGGCCGAACCCGGTATCCTCGATCACCAGACCGCTGCTCATGTCCTCTTCCAGCCAAGGCCTTCCAGGAGCCCCAGCGTCTCGCACAGCGGCAGCCCCACCACGTTGGAGTAGCTGCCCTGGATCGCTGGCACGAACGCCTCGGCCCAGCCCTGGATCGCGTAGCCGCCGGCCTTGCCATGCCACTCGCCCGAGGCGAGATAGGCATCCTGCTCCGCTGCGCTCAGCCGCTTGAA
>NZ_WUJP01000438.1 GCF_009806515.1 Geminicoccus flavidas
TGGCTGCGCTCCTTGAGTGGGACGGCGCGGCTGGTGGCCCTCACCTTGGTGGTGCTGCCGTTCTGGGTCAGCATCCTGGTGCGCAGCTATGCCTGGATCGTGGTCCTGGGCAATAACGGGGTGGTCAACCGGGCGTTGCTGGACCTGGGCCTGGCCGGCGAGCCGGTGGCCTTCCTCTACAACGATCTGGGCGTGGTGATCGGCACCACTAACCTCCTGCTGCCCTTCTTGGTGCTGCCGCTCTATGCCGCGATGATCCGGATCGACGGACGGATCCTGCAGGCGGCGGAGACGCTCGGCGCCTCGCGCTGGACGGTCTTCCGCCGGATCTTCTTCCCGCTCACCGTGCCGGCCCTGGCCGCAGGCATGGTGCTCGTGTTCATCCTCACCCTCGGCTTCTACGTCACGCCCGCGATCCTGGGCGGCGGCCGGGTGCCGATGGTCGCCAACATGCTGGACATGCTGATCAACCGCCTGCCCCGCTGGGAATTGGCCTCGGCGATCTCCATCATCCTCCTGATCCTGACCGTGCTCCTGCACCTGCTCTATGTCCGCCTCAGCCGCCAGGCGGGGAACTGAGATGACCGAACCCGGCCACCTGCCCCGCCTGCTCCTGACGCTCGCCGGCATCACGGTGCTTCTGTTCCTGTGCCTGCCGATCGTGATCGTCGTGCCGATGTCGTTCTCCAGCGCCAGCTCGCTGGAGTTCCCCCCGCCCGGTTTCTCCTTGCGCTGGTACCAGGCCTTCTTCGGCGACGGGCGCTGGCTGGTGGCGTCCGGCTACTCGATCATCGTGGCGCTGATCGCTAGCACGCTGGCGCTTCTGATCGGCAGCATCGCCGCCTATGGCCTGGTGCGGGGCAGCTTCCGCGGCCGCGCCCTGGTCGAGAGCAACGTGATGGCGCCGCTGATCGTCCCGCAGATCGTGACCGCCGTGGGCCTCTACATCTATTTCGCCAAGCTCGGCCTGCTGGGCACCCTGTTCGGCCTGATCATCGGCCACACCGTGCTGGCGATCCCCTATGTCGTGCTGGTGATGACCGTGGCGATCCGCAGCTTCGACCTGCGGATCGAGCAGGTGGCGCTGACGCTGGGCGCGTCCTGGCCCACCATGTTCCGGCGGGTCCTCCTGCCCAACCTCGCCCCCAGTGCCGGTGCGGCCTGGATCTTCGCCTTCGTGATCAGCTTCGACGAGGTGGTGGTCACCATCTTCCTGGCCGGCGGAATCGAGACCATCCCCAAGCGCATGTTCAACGAGCTGGTCCTGCAGGTGAACCCGACCATCACCGCGATCGCGACGCTCCTGATCGGCTTCAGCATCGTCACGGTCGGCGCGCTGGCGCTGCTGATGCGCAGCACCGGCACCGTCCGCAAGGCGCTGGGCTGAGGCCGGCGCCACGGGCGGCATCATTGCCCGGGCTCGGGCCTTCCGTAGCGCTCGATCCCAGCGAGCGCCGTCCGCGTCACCGCGGCCAGCGTCTCCCTGGATGCCCCCTCGCGCGCCTGCATGGACAGGCCCTGGGCGACCGTGATCACGTAGACGGCCAGCGCGTCGACGTCGCAGGCCGGATCGAGGTCGCCCTCGCGGCGCCCGCGCTCCAGCCGGGCACGGATGGCGCGCAGCCCCCGCTCCCGCTTGCAGGCCAGGCGCTCGCGGACCACCACGCTGTCCGCAGGACCGTTCGCCGTCGCCATGACGAGGAAGCAGCCCCGGGCGCACTCGACATAGGTCTCGATCGCTTCGGCGAAGAAGGCGCGGATCGCCGAGACGGCGGTGGGCGCCTCCTCCAGCAGCTGGTTCAGCCGGGAGGCGAAGCGCTGCTCGTAGCGGGCGGCGGCCTCGCGGAACAGATCCTCCTTCGAGCCGAACGCGGCATAGATGCTCGGGCTGTGCATGCCCATGGCCGCAGCCAGGTCCGCCATGGAGGTGGCCTCGTAGCCGCGCTCCCAGAACAGCGCCAGCGCGCGGTCCAGCGCCTCCTCGCGCACGAACTTGCGTGGCCGGCCACCCTTGTTGCGCTGCTGCACGGCTTCCAACGCGGTGCTCCCCCTACCGCAGTGGATTTGTGACGCTCGTAACAAAACCCGTTGACACTGGCAACGCGAGTTTCATAACGGCCAGCACATAACTTTGGGCTGGAGTGTCACCATGAACGTCGCCGGGACGTCGCGCCGCGGCCTTCTCGCAGGCGCGGGTGCGCTCGCGGCAACACGGTTTCAGGCCGGACCGGCACGTGCGGCGGCCGGACCGTCGCAGGACGACCTGCAGGGGGCGGGCTTCTATCGCTTCCGCTTGGGCGAACTCGCCATGATCTCGGTGAGCGATGGCGTGTTCCATGCCGAACCGGCCCAGCCGATGCTGGCGCCCGAAGCACCACCTGCCGATTTCGCAGCACTCCTGCGCTCCAGGTTCCTCTCACCACAGGCCGTGGATCTCCAGGTCAACACGCTGCTGATCGATGATGGCCGGCGCAAGGTCCTGATCGATACCGGTGCCGGCCCCTCTCTCGGGCCGACGCTGGGCAGGCTCACCGACAACCTCCGCCGGGCCGGGGTCGAGCCTGGGGAGATCGACACCGTGGTGATCTCCCATGCCCATGAGGACCATGTCATGGGCGTGCTCGACCCAGACGGGCAGCGGGTCTTCCCCAACGCCGATTATGTGGTGGGCGAGGCCGAGTGGGCCTACTGGACCGGCCGGGCCGCCCAGGACGAACGCCGGCTGCCGGACGCCGCCAAGCGGGTCCCGCCGATCCGCCGGCAGCTCGCGGCCATGGCCGACCGGCTCCGGCTGGTGCGGCCGGGCTACCAGGTGCTGCC
>NZ_WUJP01000439.1 GCF_009806515.1 Geminicoccus flavidas
CGGCATCGTCGCCCGGGCCGCGTTCGGCCACACGCCGGGCCAGTTGACCTTCCTGATCGAGTCGGCGGGCGAGCACCTGCTCTACGCCGCCGACATCGTGCACCACCACGTCCTGGGTCTGAGCCATCCGGAATGGCATGTCGGCTTCGACCACGACCCGGTGCTGGCGGTCGCGATCCGCCGCCGGACGCTGGATCAGGCCGCGATCGACCGCCATCTGGTCCTAGTGCCCCATTTCCCGTTTCCCGGCCTCGGCCACATCGTGCGCGACGAGCGCCGCTACGCATGGGTTCCGGTCGAATGGCGCTGGTAGGCGGTCACCGGACCCGCGTCGCGAGCTTGGGAAGGCGCGGGCATCCTGCCCGCCATCATGCTAAAAGCACAGTGCGGGCCATGCCCAACCTGCAGTCATCGGGCGTGCTGCTGCCCGGTCTCCGGAGCAATCACGCCGGCAGCCGGGATTGCAGCGAGCCGGCACCACCCTCGTATCTCGATGCGTCGCGGATGCCGGCGTGATTGCTTTGGCGCCCCTGCGCCATTAATAGAGCGTCGATGCTGCGGGCCGTGACGGATGATCCGCCGGAACAGGGCATGCAGGCTTCGCCTCGTCGATAGAAACTTTACTGCCGGGATTGAGAGATGGCGCCGATCAACGTGCTCTGGCTGATCGACCACGTCTGCTATGACGGCAGTCTACATGGCGGCGGCCGATTATTCATGAATCTGGCGCCGATGTTCGATCCTGCCGAGGTGAAGATCTTCCCCTACTTCTTGCGCGCCAGCGACGAGGTGGTGGAGCTGTTCAAGACGGCACCCATGAAGGTCGTCAACCTGAACAAGGGCAAGTACGACCTTTCCACCCTCACAACCATCACCTCGCTGTGCAAGAAGCACGAAATCGACGTGATGCACCTGTTCTGCTACGCGGCCTCCACCTTCGGGCGGCTGGCCAGCAAGCTCAACGGCGTGCCCACCGTGGTGCACGACTTCGACACGCAGATCTACTTCCCCTACCCCACCTATCTGAAGGTCGCCGACCGGCTGCTGGCCTCCTCCACCGGCCACGCCCTGGCCGCCTCCCCGATGTGCCGGGACTATATGCGTGACGTGCGCCGCCTGCCGGTCGACCGCCTGTCGATCATGCCCCATGCCATCCCCGAATCGCGCTTCGAGGCGGCCCGCACGGTGACCCGAGAGGCTGCCCGCGCCGAGCTCGGCTGGGGAATGGACGAGAAGGTGTTCATCTGCCTGACCAAGCTCGGGCCCGAGCGCGGCAACGAGCATCTGATGCGCTCGTTCGCGAAGGTGCTGGCCGAGCGGCCGGATGCCCGGCTGGCCTTCGTCTACAAGCCCACCTACTACCACCGCACGCCCAAGGAATATGAGGGCATCAGCTGGATCCGTGACACGGACTACATGCTGAACGAGCTGAAGAAGCTGATCGCGGAGCTGGGCATCGGCGAGCGGGTCGACCTGATCGAGCAGCTCGACCAGGCGACCGCCTACATGGCCGCTGCCGACGCGGTGGTGGTGCCGTTCCAGAACGAGCGGTTCAGCTCGGTGCACCTGCTGGAGGGCTTTGCCCACGGCCTGCCGGCGATCGCCACCGATCTCGGCGAGCAGAAGGAGCTGCTGGCCCACTCGGCGGCCGGCGTGCTGGTGAAGCCGGACGACGAGGCGGCACTGGCGGCGGCGATGATCGACATGATCGACAACCCGGACGACCGTGCCCGCCGTGCTGCCGCCGCGCGCGAGGTGGCGGACCGCCACAGCGTGCGCGCCAACGCCGCGGGCCTTGGCCGGATGTATCGCAGCCTCGCCCAGGCCGCACCGGTCGGTGCCGCCACGGCCGGCGGGAGAAACTGACATGCTGCTCGGTGCCACTGGCGCTCTCTCCAGGCGCCAGGACCAGAAATGGTCGGCAGGCCCGGACGGCGCCCGGCTGCTCCAGGCCGAAGGTGCCGCACTGGCCGTGCTGCCCTGGCAGGTCAAGGCACTCGACGCGCTGGACCGGGTAGCAAAGGACGCGGCCAGCGGCTCCTGGCTGGCCCTGTCCGGCCGGCCGATCCTCACCTCGGCGCGCGAGGACGAGGCGGCGGGCGACATGGCCGGCCGGGTGCTGGCCAGGCTCATCGAGCGCGGCCTCGCAGCGCTGAACGAGCTGGACGGAGTGTTCGCGCTGGTCTGGTACGACGCCCCGGCGCGGCGGCTCGTCCTGGTGCGCGACCGGTTCGGCTCCGAGCCGCTATTCTGGGCGGAGCGGCCGGACGGCGTGCTGTTCGCCTCACGGATCCGCGACCTGCGCGCCACCGGCCTCCTGGCCGGCGGGCTGGACGGGCTGGGCCTCGCCGAGTTCCTGACCTACTGCTACGTGCCGGGCACCGCCACGCTCGACAAGGGCGTGCGCCGGGTGGCACCGGGCAGCCACGTCACGATCGAGCTCGCCAGCGGCAAGGCCGTCGAGCAGGCCTGGTACCGCCTGTCGTTTGCCGACCCGGTGGCACCCGACGAGGCGGAGATCGCCCGGAACTTCCGCGAGCTGCTGGAAGCCGCCGTGGTCCGGCGCATGACCACTACGCCCGTCGGCATCATGCTGTCCGGCGGGATGGATTCCAGCTCGACCGTCACCTTCCTGCGCCGGCACGAGGCCGGCACGATCCGGAGCTTCGCCTTCTCCTGCGCCGGTGCCGGGTTCGACGAATCCCACTATGCTGCCCAGCTGGCGAAGGAGCTGGGCACGGAGCACGAGACCGTCCGCTACGGCGAGGCGGAGGCGCTGAGCGTCGCGGACGTTTCGGCCGCCTCCGAGGTGCCGTTCACCGATGTCGGCATCAACGAGGGCAGCTGGATCGTGGCGCGCGCCGCCTCGGGCAAGGTGCCGTTCCTGTTCACTGGCGACGGCGGCGACGAGCTCTGGGCGAGCCACCCGGTCTACGCCGCGCAGAAGCTGCTGGTCCCCTACGATGCCCTGCCGGTCCCGCAATTCGTCCACAAGGCCCTGACCGGCGCCTTCAACCTGTTCTCCGACAGCGACCAGAAGCGCGACCTGAAGGTCAAGCTGAAGCGGATCCTGCCGGCTCCGGGCCTGCCTAAGGCGATCGGGCCGTTCCGCTGGCGCGCCTATTACGCGCCGGACGACTTTCCGGCCCTGCTCACCCCCTCGGCGCAGGACCTAGTCCGCGGCCAGGACCCGTTCACCAGCGTGGTCGCCTCGTACCAGGGCTATGACGGCCCGGACGACGGGCTCTCGCCGCACCTTTATTCCGACTACACCACCACCTCGACCTACTATTTCAGCCGGCTGATGCTGCTGCGCCATTTCGGCATCGAGTACCGCCTGCCCTTCTATGACCAGGCACTGGTGGAGTATGGCGCGCGCATTCCGGCTAGGCTCAAGCTGGAAGGCATCGAGCGGACCAAGCGGCTGTTCCGTCAGGCAATGGAGGGGGTGCTCCCCGACATCATCAACCACCGCAAGGACAAGCTCGGCCATTCCGTGCCGATGAAGAACTGGCTGCGCGAGACCGGTCCGCTCTGGCAGTGGGTGTCCGGCCAGCTCTCGCCGGACGCGGTACGCCGCCGCGGCCTGTTCCAGCCGGCCGCCGTCCAGCGGCTGATCGACGAGCACCGTGCCAAGCGCCACAACCACTCGCACCGGCTCTGGGCGATGGCGGTGCTGGAAGCCTGGCTGCGCGTCCATCATGATAGCGAGGCTTCCCTGCCGGAGCGGCAGGCGGCCTGAGCCCGCTCCGGTCCCGCACCGCATTTTGCACGAACGAACCCGAGGCCATGGACCCAGACCGCACTGATCAGCGCCCGGACAGCGCCCTGCTGAGCAGCACCCTGTCCACCCGCCTGGAAGGCGGCAGTGCGATCGCCACCTACCAGGACATGATGGTCGGCAGCCGGTCCTGGCTGAAGCTGATCCAGCATGAGCTGCTGGTGGGCTTCGGCGGCGCCCTGCCGGGTGCGGTTGGCTTGGCATTCCGCAAGCTGTTCTGGAAGCGCCTGTTCCACGAATGCGGCGGCAGTGCGGTGTTCGGCCGGGGCGTGGTGCTGCGCCAGCCCATAAAGATGCGGATCGGCGCCAGGCTCCTGGTCGACGACGACACGCTGCTGGATGCCAAGGTGGCGCCGGTCGGCGGCTTCGTGCTGGGCGACGACGTGCTGATCAGCCGGGGCTGCACGGTCGTCGCGGCCGAGGGGCCCCTGCGTCTAGGCAACCGTGTCAGCATCGGCAATGGCTGCACGATCATGGCGGGCAGCGGCGTGGAAATCGGCGACGACACCATGTTGGCGGCGCACTGCTATATCGGCGGCGGCACCTATCTGACCGACCGCCGCCTGGACCAACCGATGCGCACCCAGCCGGGCCTCGCCGGGCGGGTGGTGATCGGGCCGGACTGCTGGCTGGGGGCGGGTGCCATCGTGCTGTCTGGCGTTCGGGTCGGGAAAGGTGCCGTGATTGGCGCAGGTGCCCTGGTGGCGCGCGACGTGCCCGACTACGCGATCGTCACCGGCGTACCGGCGCGCCTGCATCGCCTGCGCCGCCCGGAAGAGGCACCCGTGGAGGCCCTTGCCGCCGTAGCCGAACCGTGACCCTGCCGATCGCCCAGCCCGACCTGGCCGAACCCGATCCGGCAGGCAGCCCCCCTGCCCGCGCCACGGGCGGCGTGAAGGCGCTGGCCGGGCGGGCGCTGCGCTGGCTGCGCATCCCGGTCAGCCTCTTGATGCTGGCCTACCTGCTCCATCTCGTGGAGCCGGCACAGGCACTCGCAGTGCTGGCGAACGCCGATCCCCGGCTGGTCCTGCTGGTGGCGCTGATGGCGGTGGGCGACCGGCTGCTCGGCGCCTTTCGCTGGTACATGCTGCTGCGCGGCAAGCATGTCGACGTGAGCTTCGCACCGCTCGCCCGGCTGACCTTCGTCAGCAACTTCATCGGCAGCTTCCTGCCGGCCGGGGTCGGGATCGAGGCCGTGCGCGTCTATGGCCTGTCCCGGCACACGGCCGACCTGGCCCTGGCCCTGTCCTCCGTGATCGTCGAGCGCGTCCTGGCACTGGGTGCGCTGGTGGTCCTGGTCGTGTTGGGCCTCCTGCTCTCCGACGCGGGCTTCCCCGCCTGGATCGGCCGGTTCGCCTGGGCCTCGCTGGCCGCACTGGCGCTGGGCAGCCTCACCCTAATGATCGGCCCGACCCGCCGCCTGTCGCTGAGCCTCTTGCCGGGCAGGCTGCTGGCCCCGGTACGGGCGAAGATCCAGGAACTCTATCTGCGCCTGGACGAGTACCGCCACCAGCCGCTGATGCTGGCCGGCGCCATCGCGATGGCGCTGTTCTTCCAGCTCTTCCGGGTGGCGACCTATGCGGTGGCGGGGGCGGCGATCGGCATCGATGCCACATTCCAGACCTACATGGTGGTGGTGCCGATCGTGTCGCTCGTGATGATGGTGCCGATCTCGCTGGGGGGCCTGGGTGTGGGCGAGGCGGCGTTCATCTCGCTGCTGGGCCTGGTCGGCATCCCGGCGGAACAGTCCTTCACCCTGTCGATCATGGTGCTGGTGCTGTCGCTGCTGGGCACCCTGCCGGGCGGCTGGTTCTATCTGCAGAGCGGCGTGGCGCCAGGACGCCGCTAGAACCTGCCTGCCGGCTCAGCCCAGGAACGGGAAGCGGGCCACCGCGCGGAACGAGGCACCCGGCTCCGGCTCCTCGAACACCGCGACCGCGTCCACCCGCAGCGGTTGCTGGCAGAACGAGGCCGCATCGCTTTCCAGGCGCGCGCGCACGCCCGGGTCGACCGGGACCTGGCCGGTCAGCGTCAGGTGGAAGCGAAACCGGTCGAGCACGTAGGGATAGCCCCAGGCACGCAGGTTCGCCTCCTCGATCGCGTCCAGCCCACGCGCCCGGCGCCGCGCCAGCTCGGCCTCATCGGGAAGTGCCCGATAGACGTCGAACCCGCGCACGCAGTCGGCGGCGAGCCGGTCCATGCGCGGGCTGGGGCCCGAGAGCACCAGCGCCAAAAAGCCGTCGAGCTCGGCCAGCTGCAGAGGCGGTGCGCTGAATGGCTCGCGGACCCGGGCGAACTCCTCGACCGCGGCCATGAAGCTCTGCGGGTCCTTGTCCTCGCGCATCCGGAAGGGTGGCTTCAGGGTCGCGTGGAAGCCGTAGCGCCGCGGCGCCTCCACCAGGGGCCGCAGGGCCGGATCGCCCTGGTACTCCACGCCGGAGACCGGGTCGCGGCCCAGCCAGCGGCAGGCCCAGCGCCACAGGTTGGAGGCGGGGTCGGGGCACCAGTAGAGCGCATAGCGCGCGGTCAAGCGATCCTCCGCCCTTCTTTCCAGACAGCCATCGGCCGCATCGCCGACCCCACCTCGCGGGCCTGGACCAGGTCGGCCCGCAGCCCCACCGCGATCCGCCCGCGATCGGCCAGGCCCAGCACCCGGGCTGGCGTTACGGTCACCATCGCCACCGCGTCCGACAGCGGGCGCTCCAGGCGGCGATGCACGAGGAAGGCGGCGGTGAGCAGGCTGGTCGGTACGTAGTCGGAAGAGAAGCAGTCGAGAAGCCCTTCCTCGACCAGTTCCGCAGCACCGACATTGCCCGACTGCGAGCCGCCCAGCACGAGGTTCGGCCCGCCCATCACATTGATCATGCCATGCTGCCGCGCCGCCCGGGCCGCCGCCAACGTGGTCGGGAATTCCGACACGGTGAATCCGTCGCGGACCGCCTCCTCGACATGCGCGACCGTGGTGTCGTCGTGGCTGGCCTTGACCAGCGTCCGGTGGGCGAACAGCTGCAGCAGCTCCTGCTTGTGTCGCTCGGCATAGACCGCCTGGATCGCCATGCGCTCGGCCATCTGCGCCTCGAGCTCGGCCGGCGACGTGCCGTTGCGGCCCAGCTGGAACTGCCGGTACTTCTCGATGTCGTGCCACTGCCGCTGACCGGGTGTGTGATCCATGAAGGAGATCATCCTCAGGCTCGGCTCGTCGACCAGCGGTGCCGCCAGCGCCACCACGTTCGGGTCGGCCACCTCGAGGCGCAGGTGCAGGAAATGATCGCAGGCCAGCGCGTCCTGCCCCTTGGCATGCTCGATCGCCCGCAGCGACTGCTCCTGCAGCTCCAGCCGCTCACGCTTCTCACCATAGATGCCGACGCAGATCGCATCGCACACCGTGGTGATCCCCGCCTGCGCCATCTGCCCGTCATGGGCCAGGATCGCGGCATCCGCCGGCCAGCGCACCTTGGGCCGGGGCTCGAAGCAGCGCTCAAGATTGTCGGTATGCAGTTCCACCAGGCCCGGGATCAGCCAGTCGCCACCCAGATCCACCGTGCCCGGCAGGGCGGAGCCGCCCTCGCTGATCGCGGCGATCTTCCCGCCTGCCACCGCGAGGCTGCCATGAATGACCTCGTGCTCGAGGACGATCCGTGCGTTCGTGACGACGAAGTCGCTCATGCGGCCCGATCCATCCCTGCCAGTCCGATGATCCTCGTGGCGATCGCGTCGCGCGCCTGCCGGTCGTGCAGGATCGCCAGCATCGCCGCTCCTTCTGCCAGCCGCTCGCGCACCAGTTCCACCACGATCGCCCGGTTATGGGTATCGAGCGAGGCGGTGGGCTCGTCGAGCAGCAGCACCGGGTAGGGATGAACGAAGGCGCGGGCAAGGTTCACCCGCTGCTGCTCGCCGCCGGAAAAGGTCGCAGGGGGCACCTCCCAGAGGCGCTCGGGCAGCCGGAGGCGGGCCAGCAGGCTCCGCGCCCGCTCCAGCGCTGGCTCGCGCGGGCAGCCGGTTGCCAGCAGCGGCTCGGCCACCACCTCCACCGTTGGCACGCGCGGCACCACGCGCAGGAACTGGCTGACATAGCCGAGCGTGCGGCGGCGCACCGCCAGGACCTCGCGCGGCGCGGCACTGGCCAAGTCGATCATCGCCCCATCATGGCGGATCAGGATCCGGCCCCCGTCCACACTGTAGGAGCCATAGATCGCGCGCAGCACGGTGGACTTGCCGGCCCCGCTCGGCCCGTCCAGCACCACGCACTCACCGGGCTGGACCTCAAAGCCCAGCCCCGACAGCACGGGCAGCCGCACGCCGCCCTGGAGATGCAGGGTAAAGGTCTTGCCGATGCCCTCGGCGATCAGGGAAGGCTGCATAGGTCAGGCTGCCAGGATCGAGCTCACCAGGAGCTGGCTGTAGGGATGCTGCGGATCATCCAGCACGCGATCGGTCAGGCCGTGCTCCACCACCTGGCCCCGGCGCATCACCAGCATCCGGTGGGACAGGAGGCGAGCCACGGCCAGGTCGTGGGTGACGATGACCACGGCCAGATCCAGCTCCGCGACCAGCCGGCGGAGCAGGTCCAGGAGCCTCGCCTGCACCGACACGTCCAGCCCGCCGGTCGGCTCGTCCATCAGGACCAGGCGCGGCCGGGTCACCAGGTTGCGGGCGATCTGCAGGCGCTGCTGCATCCCGCCGGAAAAGCCACGTGGCAGGTCGTCGATCCGGCTCCGGTCGATCTCGACCCGGTCGAGCCAAGCCAGCGCCTCGGCGCGGATCCGGCCGAAATGCCGCCAGCCGGCCGCCATGAGCCGCTCGCCGATATTGCCGCCGGCGGAGATGTTCAGCCTGAGCCCGTCACGCGGGTTCTGGTGGACGAAGCCGAACTCGGTCCGCGCCAGCAGCCGCCGCTCCGCCTCCGCCATCTGCAGGAGGTCGACAGCCGCCCCCTCGCTTGAGCGGAACCGGACGCTGCCCCCATCCGCCGGCACATGGCCCGTCAGGCAGCTGAGCAGCGTGGTCTTGCCCGAGCCGCTTTCACCCACGATGGCCAGCACCTCGCCTGGCCACAGGTCGAACTCGGTGGGTTTCAGCGCCTGGAGGCCGCCATAGGACTTGGCGAGGTCGCGGACCTCCAGCAGTGGCAGGTCGTGCGCGCTCATCGCCCCTCATCCATGCGGTTGCTGTCCCGGCGCTCCCGGCAGAAATCGGTGTCCGAGCAGCAGAACAGCCGGCCGCCCCGGTCGTCGGTCACCACCTCGTCCAGATAGGATTCGGTCGAGCCGCACAGGCCGCAGGGGCGGTCCCAACGCTGCACCTCGAACGGATGGTCCTCGAAATCCAGGCTCTCGACCGTGGTGTGCGGCGGGATCGCGTAGACCCGCTTTTCCCGCCCGGCACCGAACAACTGGAGGGCCGGGCAGTCGTGCAGCTTGGGATTGTCGAACTTCGGGATCGGCGACGGGTCCATCACATAGCGCCCGGCGACCTTGACCGGATAGGCGAATGAGGTGGTGATCCGCCCCATCCGCGCCACGTCCTCGTAGAGCTTGACGTGCATGGCGCCATAGTCGGCGAGGCCATGCATCCGCCGGGTCTCCCGCTCGCGCGGCTCCAGAAAGCGCAGCGGCTCCGGGATCGGCACCTGATAGACCAGGATCTGCCCGGCATGCAGCCGCCGTTCCGGAATGCGGTGGCGGGTCTGGATGACCGTGGCCTCCGCGGTGCGTTCGGTGGTCGCGACCCTCGCGGTCTTGGCGAAGAAGGCGCGGATGCTCACTGCGTTGGCGGTGTCGTCCGCCCCCTGGTCGATCACCTTCAGCACGTCGTCCTGGCCCAGCACGGCGGCGGTCACCTGGATGCCGCCCGTTCCCCAGCCATAGGGCAGCGGCATGTCGCGGCTGGCGAACGGCACCTGGTAGCCCGGGATCGCCACCGCCTTCAGGATCGCCCGACGCAGCATCCGCTTGGTCTGCTCGTCGAGATAGGCGAAGTTGTAGGCACCGCTCATCGCCCGCCCTCCTCTTCCCCGGCGCCCTCCGCGCCATCGGCCCGGGCGGCCGCCTCGCGCATCCGTCGGATCGTCTCGAGCTCGCCCTGGAAGTCGACATAATGCGGCAGCTTCAGATGCTCGACGAAGCCGGACGCTTGCACATTGTCCGAGTGGTAGAGCACGAATTCCTGGTCCATGGCCGGCCCGCGGGGCTCCTGGCCGTCTGCTGCGTTGCGCAGCGCCCGGTCGACCAGAGCCATGCCCATGGCCTTGCGCTCCTGGTGGCCGAACACCAGCCCGTAGCCGCGGGTGAATTGCGGCGGCTCCGTCTTCGAGCCCAGGAACTGGTTGACCATCTCGCACTCGGTCAGCTCGACCTCGCCGATCACGATGGGAAAGCCCAGTTCCTCCGGCTCGACCACCAGGTCGACCGCGCCGACCCGCAGCTCACCCACGAATGGATGGGTGGAACCGAAGCCGCGCTGGGTCGAGTAGCCCAGCGCAAACACGAAGCCCTCGTCGCCGCGGGCTAGGTTCTGCAGCCAGGCATCACGCCCCACCGGGAACAGGAGCGGCTCGCGGGTGAGGTCGGTGGGCTCGCCGTCCGCTGCCGCGGGTTCCGGCTGGATCATCCCGTCCGCGTCCAGGATGTCCAGGACGCGAGGCACGACCGGATCGACCGACTGCTCCTCCACGGCGGCCGGTTCGCTGCCGGCATCGGTCCCAGCCAGCGTCTCGTCGAGCAGCCGGTGGGTGTAGTCGAAGGTGGGGCCCAG
>NZ_WUJP01000440.1 GCF_009806515.1 Geminicoccus flavidas
GATCTGGCCGCCCGGGATGTCCTTGAAGGTTGCCGAGACCCGCCGCGTCACCCGCATGCTAGCCGTCTCGACCGGCACGGAGCTGAGGAGGCGCGGCAGGGTGGTGCGGAACGCGCGCAGGAGGAAGGCCGCCTCCACCGTGTCGCCCCTTGCCTGCTTGAGCGCCAGGGCAGCCAGATCCGGATCGTAGAGCGAGCCTTCGTTCATGATCCGGTCGCAGCCCAGCGCCAGCTGCTCGCGCAGCTGGGCGGGATCCAGCTCCGGCAGGTCCGGGTCGCCGCGGCGTTCCTCCGCGAGCCAGCGGTGCGCGTTGCGGATCGCCTGCTCGCCGCCCTTGACCGCGACATACATGGCTCAGGCCTCCACGTCGGTGCTGCGCGGCAGGCAGGAGATCGACCGCCTGGCCGCTAGCACGAGATCCACGCCCAGGGGAAAGCGCCGGCGGTTCGCCTGCAGGCCTGGGACGAGGTCGGGGGGCGCACCGCCGATCTCCAGGCGGGCCGTGCCGGCGATGCCCGGACCGCGCAGCTTCAGCCCGGCACCGGCGGCCAGATGAT
Source organism: Geminicoccus flavidas (assembly GCF_009806515.1). Taxonomy (GTDB): domain Bacteria; phylum Pseudomonadota; class Alphaproteobacteria; order Geminicoccales; family Geminicoccaceae; genus Geminicoccus; species Geminicoccus flavidus. The sequence continues at coordinate 558 of NZ_WUJP01000440.1, forward strand.
CCACCTGGAGGATCACGGTGCAGCTCCGGTCGGGATAGTCGTGGCTGCCCTGGGCGAAGCGCTCCAGCGGCAGCAGGCCCGACGCCCTGGTGACCACCGCGAACGCCGCCTGCCCGGGCTCCGCCACGGTCCTGGCGCCGGTATGAAAGCGGATCGACTGGCTGGCATCCGGATGGTCGCCATCCAGCCAGACCGGGCTGTCCCCGTCGACCAGGCCCAGCAGCAAGGCATAGGCAGCGGGCACCAGCGGCTCCGGAGGGGCCGGCAGCCCGCCGCGCAGCACCACCACCGAGCCCGGCCGGCTCATCGCCCAGAGCAGGTCACGGAACTGCATCTGCGCGTCATGCACCGGATCCGCCAGGCCCGCCGCGATCCTGCCCATCGGCTCAGTCCTCCCCGCGCACCAGAGTGAAGAATTCGACGCGGGTGGCCGCGGCCTTGCGCGCGGTGGCGGCGCGCCGCCCGGCGAGTGCTGCCTCCAGTTCCGCCACCGCCGCGTCCACCGCCCGGGATGGTGCCGACTGAAGGAGGGCGTCCAGGCGGGCGATTAGGCGGGCGCGCTCGGGCCGGCGGCCCTGCACCCAGCCGATGCCAACCCGGTCATCCGATGAGCGGACCGCACAGCGGGTGACCGTGACCTCGCCCAGGTTGAAGGCCGCCCCGGTGCCGCCGGCCCGTCCTCTTGCCATCACCAGCCCCACCTCCGGGGCGCGCAGCAGCTCGAACTGGGCATCGTCGACGCCGAAGCTCTGGCCGAACCGTTCGGCCTCGGCGTCACTGGCCATCGCCAGGGCCTGCAGCCAGCGCGCCCGCAGGGGAGGAAGCTCTGTCATGGTCTAAACGTCTAGATGAATCTTCTAGAGAAGGTAGCCGATCGCCGGCAGATGTAAACGACCTGGGCGTGACCGGATCATGACGAATGCCCTTGGTCCCGGGCTGGACGGCCGGTCCTTGCCCCGCCTAGCTTCGCCCCGCATCTGCCCGAGCCCGCAGGACGCCCAGCGCTTGTCTTCGCCACTGCCCGACCCGATCACGGCACCGCCCGCTGCCAAGCCCGGCAGCCTCGCCCGCGGCCAGGGTGTCGCGCTGTGGCGGCAGATCGAGAGTGCCCTGGAGCAGGCCGTCCTGGCCGGCGCCTTCGGCCCGTCCGGGCGGCTGCCTCCGGAGCCCGAGCTGGCCAAGCGGTTCGGGGTGAACCGGCACACCGTGCGCCATGCGGTCAAGGCCCTGGCGCTGCGTGGCATCCTGCGCATCGAGCAGGGCCGCGGCACCTTCGTCGACCGTCCGCCCATCGACTATCCGATCGGCACGCGGACCCGGTTCTCGGCCAATCTTGCGAGCCGCGACCGGCTGCCGTCCCGCGTCACCCTGGCGCTCGACCGGATCGCACTGGACGGGACGGTTGCGGCACTACTCGGCGTGCCGGCCGGGGCGGCTGGCCTGCGCCACCGGACCGTGGCCTCGGCGGACGGCCTGCCGCTGGCACTCGGCACCATCTTTCTCGCCACCGGGCGCTTTCCCGATGCCTTCGCGGCCCTCATGGCCGATCCCTCGATCACCGCCCTGTTCACCCAGGCAGGTCAGGCCGACTACCGGCGTGCCTGGACCCGCATCCATGCGCGCCTGCCCTCGCCACAGGAGGCGCAGGACCTGCAGCAGCCGCGCGAGCGGCCGGTCCTGGTGACCGAGGCGCTGGACCAAAGTGCCGCGGGCGAGCCGCTCGCCTACAACTGCACGGTATGGGCCGGCGAGCGGGTGACGCTTACGGTCGGCGGCTGAACGCTCAGAGCCAGCCTTTGCGCTTGAAATAGAGGTAGGGCGCCACCGCCGAGATCACCATCAGCCCCAGCGCCATCGGATAGCCAAAATCGAAGCCGAGCTCCGGCATCACCTGGAAGTTCATGCCGTAGATGCTGGCGACCAGGGTGGGCGGCAGGAACACCACGGCGGCGACTGAGAAGATCTTGATGATCCCGTTCTGCTCGATCGAGACCAGACCCAGAATGGCGTCGAGCGCGAAGGTGACCTTGTTGGTGAGGAAGGAGGCGTGGTCGGAGAGCGAGATGACGTCCCGGCTGATCGTCTTGATCCTGGTCTGCAGGCCCTTGCGGTCCTTGGCCTTGAAGGCAGTCGTCACGAACGCGACCAGCCGTCCGAGGCTCACTAGGCTCTCGCGCGACTTGCCGATCATCAACCCGTCACGGCCGACCCGCGCCAGGAGCTGGCGGTAGTCGCGCGCCTGCCGCGCCGCCTCCTTGGCATCAGTGGTGAACACCTCCCTGCTGACCCGGTCGAGATCGGCGCCGATCGCCTCCAATATGTCGGCCAGCCGGTCGACGATCGCCTCCAGCAGGCCGACGAACACGGTCTCGCCCGAGTTCCAGGCGAGCGGGTTGCGTTGGATCTGCGAGGCGGCGGTCCGGAACGGCAGCGGGTCGGCATAGCGCAGGGTCACGAGCCTCGGCCCCACCAGGATGAAGGTGACGGGCGTGAGCTCCGGGCTCTCGCTGTCCGCGCGGCACAGGAGCATCGCGGTCATGAAATGGGCATCGGCTTCCTCGTAGAGCCTCGAGGACGCCTCGATCTCGACGATCTCGTCGCGGGTGGGCACGTCGATGCTCAGCATGTCCTCGACGAACCGCACCTCGGCCGGGCTGGGCTCCAGCAGGTCGATCCAGATCACCCGGCTGCGGACGGCCTCGTCGCAGACACCTTGCATGACTTCGACCGAGCTGCCGGTGGCGAGGTAGAGGCGCATCATGGCTGGCATCGCCTCCGGTCTGGCAGGTGGGGCGAAGCCCCTGTCCGCCAGCATTGCGGGCCTTGTCAAGCCGGCCGCGGGGCACCCACCCTGGACTGGTTCCAACGACCCGCCGGGGCGGCTATAGAGCCAAGCACCAACGCTTCCACCAGGGGATTTTCTGCACTTGCGGCTCCTCCTCCTGTTCGCCCTGCTCCTGGGTGCTGCGCTCCATGCGGCCCCCGCCCACGCCCAGTCCGTCGCGATCGAGGACCAGCCGGACGGCGTCCGGCTCGACCTGGAGGATACCCCGCTGCAGGAGGCGATGAGCGCGCTGAGCGAGCGATTCGGCTTCACGGTGCGGATGGTGCGGCCGAGCGAGGCGCGCCTGACCGGCAGCCGCACCGGCAGCGCGCTGGAACTGTTGAACTGGATCCTGGCCGGCCACGACCGCGCCATCTTCATGGACCGGATTGGCGACCGGGAGCATATCAGCCGGGTCGTGGTGTTCGGCCCGTCCGGGGCGGCGCCGCCGGTCACCTCGCCCGCGCCCGACGAGGGCATTCCCGACTATGGCGAGGAAGAGGACTACGAGGAGCCGCTACCTGAGGAGGAGATGCCGCCCGTTCCGCTGGACGGCGGGGTCGACGACTACATGCTCGATCCGTCCATGACCGAGTAGCGGCCGAGCAGGGCCATGGCGAAGCCGGCCGCGGCGAGCCAGGGCCCGAACCGGATCTCCCGTCCGCCATCGAAGCGGCCGCGGCCCTGCAGCAGGGCGGCCAGCAGCGCGCCGCCTGCGGCCAGCACCACCACCCAGGGCAGTTGCACCAGCCCGACCCACAGGCCGAGCGCGCCCATCAGCTTGACGTCACCCCCGCCTAGGCCACTGCGGCCGCGCACTGCCTCGTAGCCGTGGGCGATGGCGGCGAACGCGCCGGCCGCGATCAGCCCGCCCAACAGCGCGTCCAACAGCGGCGGTGCCGCCGGGTCGAACCATAGCGAGAGCAGGCCCGCCAGGAACAGGGTCAGGTTCAGGCGGTCGGGCAGGATGCCGTGGAGATGGTCGACAGCGCTCAGCAGCACCAGGAGCCAGCCGGCCAGGAGGAGCCACGGCCAGCTCGAAGGGCCGGTCAGCAGCACCACGGCCATCGCGACTAGGGCGGCGGCCAGCTCCACCCAGGTCTCCAGCAGCGGGACGGGCCCGCCGCAATGGCGGCAGCGGCCGCGCAGCAACAGGCGGCTGACGATCGGGACCAGGTCCAGGGCCCGCAGCGTCGTGCCGCAATGGTCGCAGGCCGAGCGGCCGGCAAAGGCAGCGGCGGCACCTTGCGGCCAGCGCCGGGCGACGGTGGCGAGGAAGCTGCCGACACAGGCGCCGGCGGCACCCATGACGGCAGCGATCAGGAGGAGCCGGTTCAGCCGCGAACCTGGCTGCCGGCGCCTTCCGGTGCCCGCGACGCATCCGGGCCGAGTCCGCGGATCGTGCCGCGTTCGACTGGCCCCGGCACGATCGGGTTGGCGTTGAAGCCGCCGGTGATCCCGCGCATCCGATCGCGGATCTCGCGGCTGATGGTCGCCGCGTCCTGCGCGTCGCGCACGATGCGTGGGGTCAGGAACACGATCAGCTCGGTGCGCCGGCCGACCCGGTTGTTGCTGGCGAACAGGTCGCCGATGCCGGGAAGATCGGACAGGAGCGGAATGCCGCTGCGCTGGCGCTCCTCGCCGTCCTCGATCAGGCCACCCAGCACCACGGTCTGGCCGGAACGCACCGACACCGCGGTCTGGATCTTGCGCTGGTTGATGGTGGGCGTGAGGTTCTGCTCCTCGGATTCCGCCTGGACCACGTTGGAGACCTCCTGGGAGATTTCCAATGCCACCGACCCGTTGCCGCTGATGCGCGGCTTCACCGTCAGGATCACGCCGGTCTCACGGTACTGAATCGTGTTGACCGTGCGGGAATCAGCTTCGTCGGCTTCGGCCTGCCGGATGGTGACCGGCACCTCCGCGCCCACGTTGAGCGACGCTTCCTTGTTGTCCTGCACCACCAGGGTCGGCGCGCTCATCACCCGCACGTCGGTGACCGAAGAGAGGGCATCGAGCGCGATGATCTGGTCGTTGCCGCTGTTGAACAGGAAGCTGAAGCCCGGGAAGGTGTTGCGCGGCCGGGCAGTCGTCCCGGACACGAAGCCGAACCGGAAATCGCCGTTCTCGAAGAAATACTGCACCCCGTAGCGCAGGCGGTCGTTGAGCTGCACTTCGGCGATGGTGGCGTCGATCACCACCTGGCCCGGCGGGGTGTCGAGCCGCCGGGCGGTCGCCTCGATCATGCGGTACATGTCGGGCGTGGCACGGATGACCAGTGTGTTGTTGGTCTCGTTCGGCACGATCTTCACCTGCTGCAGCCCCTGCGGGCCCGCCAAGCCGGAAGCGGCGGTACCGCCGAAGTCGAGCTGTGCCGCCTCGGCCAGCGCCAGGTCCGGCTGCTGACCGGTATCGACGTTCGGCACCTGACCGCTGTCCACGGCACTGCCGGGCGCCTGGGTGGTGCCGAGCGGCTGGCCGAGCGCACCACCGCCTTCCGCGATCACCGCGGCCAGCGTCGCCGCCATAGCCGCGGCCGGCGTGTACTGGAGCTGGTAGATGTTGAGCTGGGTGCCGACGCTGCTGCCGGCATCCAGCCGGCTCACCCAGTCCTGCGCCCGCTCGACCCCTTCGGTGTCGCTCGACACGACCAGGACCGCGTTCAGGCGCTGCATCGGGATGAAGCGCATGCCTTCATAGGCGGTGAAGTCCTGCGCCGCGGCGGCCCCGCGCACGCCGAAGATCGCCTCCAGCTCGGGGATGATCGCTTCCGGCGTGGTGTTCTGCAGCGGGAATATGCCGACCGAGCGGCCGGCCAGCCAGTCGACGTCGACATCCGCGATCGTGTCGACCACGGTCTGCCGTTCCTGGGCGGTGCCACTGACCAGCATCAGGTTGCGCGACATGTCGATCCGGAGGTCGTCCGGGTTGGCGATCAGCGGCCGGGCGAATTCCTGGGCGGTGATGGCCGGGACATGCCGCAGGGGAATGATGGTGACGCCGTAGCCGGGCTCGATGCGCGTCGGCGAATCGCCGAGCTGGGCCACGCCTGCCCGGCCCACCGCGTTCTGCATCTGGACGACCGCGTAGCCGCCGCCTTCCTGCACCAGCGCGGCGTTGTTCTGCCGCAGCACGGTCTCGAGCGTGGCCAGGAGGTCCTCGCGGCTGATTGCTGCCGAGGTGGAGAGGGTGACCGAGCCCTGGATGGCGGGATCCACCGTGTAGTTCACCTGGAGCACGTCGCCCAGGATGGTGCGCACCACCTCGCGCAGGTCGGCACCCTCGAAATTGAGCTGCACGCCGGCCCCGTCCGGGCTGACGACGGCGCCGGGCGAAGCCGGACGCTGCTGAGCGGTATCCTCGGCCCGGTAGATGCGCGCCTGCGGCGGTGCGCCCCGGCTCACGCCCAGATCCAGCGGCTGCTGGGACAGCGCCGGCTCCTCGGGCGGCGGCGCAAAGTCGAGGTCACGCACCCGATCGGTGATCGAAGCCTGCCGACCAGCCTGGTCGGAAGCACAGCTGACGAGCAATGTCGCGAGACTTACGTACAGCAGATTACGTACAAGCTTTCGGCTCGCACGATTCTTGGCCACGTTCGGCATCATTGTCCGTCTGGTTTTCAACCGTGTCATGGGTGCAGGAGCGACCAGTTCCACCCCCCCCGGCTTCAACCTGGCCGTCTCCACCAATGGTAGTGCCGGTCACGTTCCGCCGCGTCAAGTCACGGCAGGACACGTCACGGCTTTGACACGCGGTCGTGTGATCGGGCAGACCATATAAATCAACGCGGGATAGCCCAGGCCGGGTATCACCTGCCGGACGGTGTTGCCGGGAAGAGACAGAAATGGACCTCATACTGACACGCCTGGTTGAATCCGGCCGGCTCGTGGCGGCCGACATCGCCCGGCTGCGCGAGCAGTCGAACGGTGCCGGCGAGTTTCTGCCAGCACTCCTGGCCAAGAGCGGCCTGATGACGCCCGCCGGGTTCGCCCGTGCGGTGGCCGAGCTCTACAATGTCGAGATCGTTACCGGCGATGCGGTGCCGAAGGAGCAGCTGTTCAGCGGCCAGCTCGCCGCGCGCTTCCTCGAGGCCAACCGTGCCCTGCCGATCCGCCACGACGAGCGCACCGTCTGGCTGGCGATGGCCGATCCCACCGACAACGCCACCATGCGTGCGGTGGCGATCGCCACGCGGCGCCGGGTGGTGCCGGTGGTGATGGCCTATGACGAGCTGGAGCGGGCGATCGCGAAGTCGGTCCGCGCCGAGGCGCCGTCGCTGGACGAGATCGGCCGGGCTGCGGCCGGCGGCGACCTGCTCGACCAGATGCCGGACGACAAGGAGAGCCTGGAGCACCAGGCCGAGGCGGCACCGGTCATCCGCTTCGTCAATCAGATGCTCTCGGACGCGGTGCGGATGAGCGCCTCGGACATACATGTCGAACCGACCCGCGAGCGCCTGCGCGTGCGCTTCCGCGTCCATGGCCGCCTGCGCGAGATCGGAGCACCCCCGGCACGGCTGGCGGCGGCGGTGATCTCGCGCATCAAGATCATGGCGCGGCTCGACATCGCCGAGCGGCGTCTGCCCCAGGACGGCCGCGCCCGCGTGGTGGTCGACCAGCGCCGCTTCGATCTGCGCGTTGCGACCGCACCGTCCGTCCATGGCGAGAGCGTGGTGATCCGCCTGCTCGAGACCGACAAGGACGCACCCAGCTTCGTCGAGCTCGGGATGCCGGCCGCGATCGAGGCGGCGATCCGCCGCCAGCTCGCCGCCCCGCACGGCATGTTCCTGGTGACCGGCCCCACCGGCAGCGGCAAGACCACGACCCTCTACACCTCGCTGCGCCAGCTGGACGCAGTGACGGACAAGATCATCTCGATCGAGGACCCGGTCGAGTATCAAGTGGAAGGCGTCACCCAGATCCAGGTCCGGCCGGAGATCGACTTAGGGTTCGCCCGGATCCTGCGCAGCGTGGTGCGGCACGATCCGGACGTGATCATGGTCGGCGAGACCCGTGACGGCGAGACCGCCGACATCGCGGTGAACGCCGCGCTGACCGGCCACCTGCTGCTCTCCACCCTGCACACCAACAGTGCCGCGGGTGCGGTCGGCCGGCTCCTGGACATGGGGGTCGAGCCCTTCCTGCTGGCATCGGTGCTGCGCGGGGTGCTGGGCCAGCGCCTGGTGGCCGAGCTCTGCCCGAACTGCCGGCGCCCTCATCCGCCCACCGAGGAGGAGGCGGCGGTGCTGACGCGCTTCGGCACGGCCGACACCGCCATCACCCTGTTCGCCGCGGATGGCTGCGAGCAGTGCAACGGCACCGGCATCGTCGGGCGAGTCGGCATCTTCGAGATGCTTGAGGTGGACGAGGAGATCCGCCGCCTGATCCGCGAGCGGGCCCCCAGCCAGGCGCTGCAGGCCCATGCCATGTCGCGCGGCATGACCACCATGTTCCAGGACGGCGTGGCCAAGGCGATGGCCGGGGTCACCACACTGGACGAGGTGCTGCGCGCCACCGAGGAGTTCTGAGCGGATGGCATCGTTCCGCTACCGAGCGCTTACTGCGGCCGGCCAGATGACCAGCGGCGACGTCGAGGGCGCCAACCGCGCCTCAGCGGTGCGCGCGCTGGAGGCGATGGGGCTGGTGCCGATCGAGCTGGC